>CALWKL010000050.1 GCA_944381255.1 uncultured Clostridia bacterium
GAAGATATGACAAGTGCACAAGACTGGAATTTAGCAGTAAACACCTCACTTTATGCTAAGTGGGTGGCAAGAGAGTATGTGGTAACCTTTGAATACAATGGTGCAACAGAAGGCAACGAAATAGAAAGCAAAAATGTAAGCTTTGGGAACTTCTATAGTGATTTACCAAGTCCTAGTAAGGCTGGTTCTAGCTTTGCTGGCTGGTATCTAGAGAGTACTTTTCAAACTCCAATTACTAGTACTACAGTAGTTAGTACAGCAAGCGACCACACAATATATGCAAAGTGGTTGAGTTGGATAAATATTCATGTTAGTGGTACCAGTAATAGTTGTAAAACTAAGACAAATTTGGATAATTATACAGATAAGGCTACATTAATCATTTATCCAAACACAGGGCAGTATGTAAAATCATTCTCTTTTGATAATGTAACATTTTTTGAAGTAAATAGCGTTCAAGGTTTTATTTCTCCACTTAGTTTTGCTCTGTTAGCGACATATACTGCATCTATGGGCTCTAATATTTGGGCAATGGATATAGACTACATTTATCCTAATTATCTAGATAATGGAAATTGTATTAATCTTTATATAATAATGACCAATACTCCGTATGAAAGCTTAAAGCCTGCCGGTAGTGGTGGTGGAATCAATGGTGTGGCTGTGAGTGCGACCAAAGGTGGCTCGGTACTCCTTGTTGGTGATGATTATGATAATATGGAGTCAGCAGATACAATTTCGGTGAGGGCTAATCTTTGTATAGATGGATATGAATTTGTGGGGTGGTATCTAGCTAGCGATACAAATACGTGTCTATCTACACAGCAGAGTGAACGTTTTAAAAAATCGCAAATTTATGAAACCCAACTTATAGCATTTTTCCGTCCAATAGGCAGTAATGCAACTTTGGATGATACTTTGGATAATCAATGATAGGTTAGAAATAATGTAGTAGGGAAGTCTAAATTTTAAATAGCGATTTAGTCAATATATCATTTACTAAATATCATTCTATTAATATTAGTTAATATCATTTTGTTAAACAGTTTTATTTGCTTGATAGTAGAATACTTGGCTAAAGGTAAGTTCTTTATGGAAAACAAAAAAATTTTAATAAAGTACTTGATTTTTGTAAAACTTTATGATAAAATAAAGCCACTAATTTAATAAAAGTCTTTTGCCAAAGACCGCAAGTACAAATTGTGCTAACCAATTTGTGTAACTAAAAAGGCTTGCCGAGGTGAAGATGGATCACATTTTCTTTTGATAAAAAAGTTATTGTCTCCGTGCTTCATTTGGCTCGGAGATTTTTGTTTTATTAGAAAATTTGACAAGGAGGGCGAGTTATGTCACAAAATTTTGAGAACAAGAAGATGCTTGTTCAAGACATTAAAGACAAGATTTCTAGAGCAAAGTCTGTAATCTTCGTTGACTACAAGGGTATCAATGTGGCGAATGACACCGATTTACGTAACAAAATGCGTGAAGCTGGTTGTGAGTACCACGTTTACAAAAACCGTTTAGTAAAATTAGCTTTGGACGAGCTAAAGATTGACTGTCTAGATGACAAACTACAAGGCACACTCGCAGTCGCATTTAGTTTCGATGGCGAAACTGAAGCAGCTAATGTACTAGATAAAGTCTCAGACAAAGCCGGTATCAGTATGAAGTTTGGCTTGGTTAATGGCTCATTTGTAGATGATGCTGCCCTCAAAGCCCTCGCTAATCTACCTAGCAAAGAGGTTCTTATTGCGCAGTTGCTTGGAATGCTTCAGGCACCTGCCAGTGGACTTTGCCGTGTACTCAATGGTCCGGTATCTGGATTGGCGCGTTGCTTAAATGGGATTGCAACAAAATAGTATTTTAAAGGAGAAAATTTATTATGGCAAAAATTAATGACATTTTGGAAGAAATCAAGGCTTTGACCGTTGTAGAAGTTAGTGAATTGGTTAAGTTGCTTGAGGAAGAGTTTGGCGTAAGCGCTGCTGCTCCTGTAGCAGTAGCTGCTGCCCCTGTTGCTGGTGCTGCTGCTCCTGCTGCAGCTGCTGCAGAGGAGAAATCTAGCTACACAATTATGCTTAAGGGTGTAGATGCTAGCGCAAGTAAAGTTGCAGTTATTAAGGCTGTAAAGGAGATTGCTGGTCTTGGACTTTCTGAGGCTAAGGAGTTGGTTGAGTCTGCTCCTAAGGCAATCAAGGAGAATGTTAAGGCAGAAGAGGCTAAGGAGCTTGAGAAGAAGCTTAAGGAAGCTGGCGCTGACATTGAGCTTGTCTAATCAATGCTTTAGGCAAATCTAAATAGAAAAGATGCTCTTTTTGGGGCATCTTTTCTCTATACAAAATAATATTATAAACTGTAAATATTTAGAAATGAATTAATATAATACTGATTTGTGAATAAAAATTCTTCACATAAGTTTTAGATAATTGCTAAATTTTATTTGTTTAATTGAATATTATTAGTAAAAATATATTGTTAAAAATTAAAACTGCGGTAAGACTTCCGCAGTTTTTTAATTTATACATTTTCTTGCTGATATAGATTTTTATAAATCTCACAAGTCTTCATAAGTTCGTTGTGAGTGCCTATAGCAACTAATTTATGATTATCCAAAACAAAAATTCTGTCGCAATCTGATACCGTGCTTAATCTGTGTGCTACCACTATAATGGTGCATGATTTTTGCATATTTGCAATAGTTTTTTTGATTTCATTTTGACTTTGATTGTCCAGAGCACTTGTTGCCTCATCTAGAAGCAAAATTTTGCTATGCTTTAGGAAAGCGCGTGCTATTGCTAAGCGCTGTTTTTGACCACCGCTCAAAATTACTCCACCTTCTCCTACAATAGTATCAAATCCCTTTGGAGTGGATAATATAAAGTCCAATATATTTGCTTTACGACATGCAGTATGTAAATCTTCTTCTGTAGCATTTTCTTTTACCAAGCGCAAATTTTCCTTTATAGATAGATTGAATATATAAGGCGCTTGTGGTACGACACTGACCACATTTCGTAAGGAATCTTTGCTTAACTCTTTAATATTAATATCATCAATCAAAATTTGACCAGAGTCAATATCATAAATTTTGGGAATAAGATTTAGAATAGTACTTTTTCCTTCTCCGCTTTTTCCTACGATACCGATACATTCTCCAGGTTTTATATCAAAATTTAGATTTTCAAAAACTGGTGAATCTCCGTAACTAAAGTAAACATCTTTGAATTGTAAGCGTCCTTTTGGATTAACTAGTGTTTTTGTACCAAAATGCTCTTTAGGATAGATGTTTTCATCTCGAAGTTCTTGCATTCGGGTTGCGCATACATCCATTTTGTGCAAACTTGTATTGATGTAACTTAGTATTACAAAGGAGTTTAAGATATTGTATGAATAAAACATCGCGAAAGTAAAGACACCTAGTGAGATGTTTCCTTGTATTATTAATGATAGGGTAAATACAAATGCTAGTAATTCTGTACAAGCCACAATCATCTCAAATATTTCTATATTGAGTACATTTTTTTGTTCTTTATTAAAATCTGCATTAGCTTTGTGTTGGCTGGTAACTTTAAATTTGCGTTGGAAATGGGTGAAAATATTCAAATTTTTGATATCTCTAATACCACGAACCATTTCGCTACTTTGAGCAATATACTCATCGGTAACTTTTGATGAAATTTTTTCTGCAGGTGCAATAAAGCGTTTTGATGTTACTTGTGAGGCTATAAGAATTATAATTCCACCAATGAAGAAGACTGTACCAAGTATCCAACTATATACGAATGCTAATATTAATCGTCCAAATTGACGAATAAAGGCTGGAATTCTCTGCAATGTTTGATTGATTTCATAAGTGAATTTTTCTGGATCGGTGTTGATTCTAGATAATATTTCACCTGAACTGACAGTATTAAATTTGCTAGTTTGGGTATTTGATAACTCGGTAACCAAATCTAATCGAATTTCATGAGCTACTTTAGAAAAAACTTTGTAGGTTAGGGAGTTTAGTGCTATGTAAAACAAACCAAGAGCAGCTTCTATTCCAAAATAAGCAATTCCATAGTACAACGCTTGGTCATAGTCTCCTGCAACAGTGAAATCTATCATTAATGTAAGAAGGGTGGGCCAGTAGATACTTATTGCAGATAAACCTATAATGATAATACATACGAGTACTAGTTGAAATTTATAATTTTTTAGATAGGGTAAAAACAATTTAATATGTTCTAAAGATGTTTTTTTCTTTTTTTCTTTTTTTTCTAAATGAAAGCCATATTTTTGAAAATATCGTTCATCTTTTTTGTTAAGCCTATCTTTTTTATTTTCTATACGAGCAAGTTTTTTTATTTTTCTCATAAAATCACCTACTCAATATTTAATTATTAATTTTTTAAATGGGTTAAATGTAAAGACCCCAATTTAACATAATCATTTCTTAGACTCCTTTTGCTTTTATTAAAACTAATATAACATACTAATACTATATTGTCAATATCAAATCTTTAAATTACTTATGCGTATAAATATTTGTTTTATATAATTTTTATAAATATAAAAGTAATAGGGAAAAATAAAAACGCATTGTTTAATCTTACTTTAATGCGTTTTTATTATCTTTTTACCTTAATTTTTAATTTGTTTTTTATTTTTTAATTTATATTTATTCAATTAAATATAAAAGAAATCAAGACTTTAGGTAAGGAGTACCACATTCTTGATGTGGTAGATAGTCTTCAGTTTGATTATATTCAGCATATGCTTCAAATTGACTCAAATCAGCCATAGCTATTTTCCCTAAATCTGAAGGAGAAAGGTTTGATAGGCATTTTGCACAAGCATGAAAGGTAAGTGCGTACTGAGTTAGTTCATCTATATCCATATCTTGATATGCTAATATCATTTGGGGGCTTATATTGTTGGTAATCATATAAGCATTTAGACAATTATAAAACGATTCACCCTTTAATCTAGGAATATGTGTAGGTGTAACAAATTCTTGGAGTCTACTGTTGTTTTGATTAAAATTAGGGTAGTGAATATGAGGGAAATCAATACGCTCGACATGTTCTTTGTCGCCATTAAAATGGTGTGGAGAGACTTTGCTTTTTTTGGACTTGCAAATATGAGAATATTCTGGTATATGATTATCTAGTCTACTCATAAAATAAAAGCCATCAGAGTACCCACCCATAATAGCATACATACTAAAAGAGAAATGTTGTGGATTGGTGGTGTCTCTACATACGCTCAAGCGGTATAGTATTGGGAGTCCTGGTTCGTTATCTTGACTCCTAAGAGTTGGGGCAATCGCAAAGTAGTGAGTCTTGCTAAGTTTTATGCCAGCGTTTACAAAATTAAAATGGTATGCGTCAAAGATGTATTTGGGAGCGTCTACCATTATGCTATATTTCTTTTGATTGCATTTTACATTGTATTTTTGCAGATGTGCGCGCTCTATAATTGGCAAATTTGAAATTTTTAAATCACCGCGAGTTATGAGTGAATCAATTTTTAAATTGTGTGGTTGCATCTTATTTGCGTGCGATGATTTTGGGGGATATATTCTAAAAATACGATTTCTTGGAAAATTCTCTTGTCTAAACAGTAAGTCCTGATTAATTGAAATAGAATTGGTAATGGTATTACGTGATATTTTTTGTTCCATAATAAAACCTTATCTTTTGTTTGGTAGTATTGTAACATAGTAAAATAAGTCTGTCAATAACTAAATAATGTTAAATTTATATAAAAACATAAGGTAAACTATAGTCATATAATGTAATATAGAGTAAACTTGTCAAATTACCATGTTATTTAAATCCTAGTACTTCTTTTTTAATAATTGATTTTAAAAAGTAAAATTTGTTAGTTATAAGCATTTTAAATTGGTATTAGCATTATAAAGGAATTAATAATATTCATTCTTTTTCTTCTTTTCATTTTCATCAAATATCTGGATATTCATTGAATCAAAGTATACACTCTCTACAAAGTCAGTCTGAGTAAAGTTGGTATTGTTAAATTTATGTAAATGCTCGTAATGTTTATTAAGGAATAATGGAGTAGGCTCATCTAGTTCGTTACAAATTTCTTTGGTATATTCTGCAATATCTTTTTCACAAAAATTTTGTGGCGTATATACATAACTTTTTATAATTTTGTCCCCTATATGAGTAGTCAACCAAACTTTCATAATTTACCTCTAAAATAATTTGCCTATATTGTAGCAAAAATTAATAGAAAGGACAATTATATTAAAATAATTTGTCAAAAAAATTTTTTTAGTGTACACTTTTATTGTTTTTGAAATTTAGGAGAGAGTAATATGGATAATGTTGTGAGTTTAACTCGTTGTGGTTCGTATAATGATGATGTAATGGGCGCTGTCCGCCAGTGTATTGATAATTTAGGTGGAATATCAAAATTTGTACAACCTAATGCCACTGTTGTGCTAAAAGTGAATGCAGTTATGAAATGCGCTCCAGAGAAATGTGCGACTACCAATCCTCTAGTGGTAGAGGCGATAGGTAAACTCTGTAAAGAGGCTGGGGCAGGGCGCATAATTATTGCAGATAGTGCAGGTGGGCCGTTTACTGAAGGATATATGAATGGTATTTTTAAAGCCTGTGGGTATATTGATATTGCAGAAAGAAATGGCTTCTTAATAAATTCAAATTTCAATACTTTTGAAGCATCGTTACCTGAGGGAAAGGTTTCAAAAAACTTTTTAATTTGTGATTGCTTAAGAGAGGCAGATGTCATAATTAATGTTACCAAGTTAAAAACCCATTCCTTTACAGGTATGTCAAATGCAATAAAAAATATGTTTGGCGCTATACCGGGACTAACAAAAGTAGAAATGCACGGTAAGTATCGAACCTTAGATGTCTTTGGAGAGTTTTTATTTGATATATTAGATTATTTTAAAGATAAGTTGGTGCTACACCTTACTGATGGTATTATGGGTATGGAGGGGCCGGGTCCAACCAACGGCACTCCTAGATTCATTGGTGCTATAATTGCAGGTTCAAATCCAGTGGCTGTAGATGTCGTGGGCGCCAAATTGATGAATTATGACCCTTCTACTTTGCCTAATATAATGACAGGAGTAAATCGTGGATATTTGGATAGTAACTTGAATGTTACTGTATTGGGAGAAAAAATTGAAGATTTAAAAGTATGCGATTATCAAACAGTAGTGCCAAATAATTATCGTCCTTTTGCTCATACAATGCCACAGTGGATGCAACCCATAGTGCATAGACTTACAACTCAGCGACCTCATGTCAATAGACGCAAATGTCGTGGTTGTAAAAAGTGCTTTGAGCATTGCCCTGTCAAAGCTATTAGTATGATTCCTACTAAAAAAGGGAAGTTACCAAAAGCAAAGTTTGACTACAACAAATGCATTAGGTGTTACTGTTGCCAGGAGTTGTGCCCTTTTGGGTTGGTAAAAGTTAAATCTGGTATAGTATACAAAATTATGCATATAGGCAGTAATAAAAGATTAAAAAAGTGAATAAAATATGCTTTATGCTTGACTTATTGTTGCATTTGTGATATAATGCAAGTCTATATTAAGCATAATCTTAATTATTTTACATCATAAGGAGCATAAAAAAATGGAAAAAGAAGTAGTCGTAACAGAAGAAGGACTAAAGCAAATGAAAGAACGCCTTGAGTACTTGATTAAGGAAAAGCGTCCTGAGTGCTCTGAAAAAATCGGTATCGCACGCAGTTACGGTGATTTAAGTGAAAATAGTGAGTATGTGGCAGCACGTGAGGAGCAAGCTCAGGTAGAATCTGAAATTCTAGAACTAGAAGAAAAGTTGCGCCATGTAAAAATTATAAATGAATCTAATATTGACACTAGTAGCATAAGCCTTGGTTGTACAGTCAAAATTTATGATATGATGTTTGATGAAGAGATGGAGTATAAAATCGTTGGTAGTACAGAATCGGACCCTGCAAAAGGGCTACTTAGCAATGAAAGTCCTGCAGGCAAGGCTTTGCTTGGTGCAAAAGTTGGGGATATTGTCACATATAAATCTAATGCCGGTGATATTAAATTGAAAGTGCTAGACATTAAAGTTTAATTTATTCATTAAATTAAGATTACTCTTTTTGGAGTAATCTTTTTTATTACTTTTATTCAAAAATTTGCGAGTACATTAAAAGTCTAAGATATTATCTCTTTAAATAAATTCATACTCACTACTGAATAATTTAACACTGCTTTTTACAAATGGTTTATTTTTAGTTGAAAAAAATAAATTTAATGTTATAATTATAAATATGAAGTACAAAGTAATAAATTTGAAAGAAAATAATCCTACAGTTGAGTTGGCTTTAGGATTATTGGAAATTGAAATAGAGGTTGGCAGACGAGAGGGGGTTGTTTGCTTAAAGATTATCCACGGATATGGCTCTCACGGAGTAGGTGGTGAAATTAAAAAATCGCTCTCTTTTTGGCTAAATAGAGCAAAAAATCGAGGCTTTATACGAGACTTCGTAAAGGGAGAGAATTGGACTGCTAGCGAAAAAGCATCAAAGTTTAAGCAGGTATGCCCAGAGCTATTGGGCGACCCAGAATTATATTATGCTAATGCAGGTGTTACTATAATTTTGATTTAATGAGTCCAAGTTTTAATAATTTAATAAGTTTAATGATTTTACAAAAACAAAAAAGAGTAGTTAGTATCAACTAATTACTCTTTTTTAATAAAACAAATATAAGTTATATGCCAGAGACTGTAACGAAGAATTTTGCCTCAATTTTCTCTGCGAAGCGAGCTTTTGCCTCGTATTTACCTACAAGTTTTATAAGAGGTAGGGTAATCATTTTCTTTTCTATAGAAATGCCCATCTCATTGAGTTTTTCGGCTACTTCCTTGTTTGTTACTGCGCCGAATAGCTTGCCATTTTCACCAATTTTGACTTTTATCTCAATATTTTTACCTTGCAATTTGCCTGCTTCTACTGCAAATTCATCTCTTTCAACCTGCTTGTGATATGCTTTTGCAGCTTTTGCTTGCGCATTTATGTTTAAATTGGTGTTGTTGGCTGGCTCTGCCAATTTTTTCTTTAGTAAAAAATTACGAGCATATCCGTCACTTACGTTTACTACATCGCCTTTTTTACCAGTACCCTTGATATCTTGTAACAGAATAACTTGCATAATCTTGCCTCCTTTGGGTTTATTTTTATTATAATATAAAAAAACAAATTTGTAAATCATTAGGGGCAGTTTTAATTTATACTTCTTAAAATTTTAATTAAAATTAGTAATTTGGTAGTAATGGGCTAACTGCATAAAAGTTTTTTAAATGGGCAAAATCACTAAAAAAGGAGGTAATTATGGATATAAAGTGTCGCAAAACAAGTTGTCGCTTTAATAATGCTTATACATGTATGGCAAAAGGCGTGGATATTTCTAATAAGACAGAGTGCAGAACTTTTGATGCTGATACCACAAAGCACGCAAAAGATTTCAGTAAAAATATTTTCGAAGCCGATACAGAAAATTATGCTAATTCACGTCATATAAAGGAAGTTAATTTATTTTGTGAGGCAGGGAAGTGCTTGTTTAATCACAGTGGACAATGTCATGCGAATGGTATCACAGTACTCGATGAAGGTGAGGGGTGCACTGCTTGTGGTACCTTTGTAGAAGAATAGTTTTGATATCCTACTAAGAAAGGTTTTTTGCAAAAACAAAAAACATATTAGTTTTATGCTAATATGTTTTTTATTTTATATGCGATTTTACTTAATGACATAGGTAAAGACCGTTGCGTTTTCATCTAAAAATGCTCCTAATAGATAGGGCAATTCACTGACCTCTACTGTTTTGGTACTAAAGAGCTGTTCAAGTTTTTCTTTTGGGTATTCGGTCTTTGTTTTATCACGAGCAAATTGAATAATAATAGGCTGGTCAGTAGCTAGAGGGGTAGATTTTATAGCATTAATTATATAGTCTTGTGCGTTTTTTGTCCCTGCTTTTTTGTCTACGTAAACTATATTACCGTTTTGGATAGTAATAATCGGCTTAATATTTAGTACACTTTTTGGCAAACTGCTACTGCCTATAATTCTGTCGGTTTTTTGGAGCATATCAAGGTTATCTCCCGTAGCATAAGTGCGAATATGTAGTTTGAATTTGTTTAAATACTCAGTGATTTCTGCTAGTGTCATTGTCTCACGATGCTTTATCGCTTCCATAACTAATATTCTAAGCCCAGCGCCAACAGTGCCTGAATCAATAATTTCTATGTTTAAATAATCAACTTCATCTCGGTAAAGTTTTGCACTGTTGTATATAGCTGACAATCCGCTACTCAAAGTGATGACGAGTAGTGGGTCTTCATTCTTCTTGGCTGCTTCAAATCGGTCAATATATTCCAAAGCATTTGGAGGCAGGGTCGCAGGAGCACCACCACTAGCTATCAATCTTGCTCGAAAGTCATCTGCAGATATATTTATTCCATCGTAAAAAATTTCATTATCAAAATCTATATTGATAGGTAATACCGTGATTCCCAAAGCCTTTGCTTCATCTTCTCTAATTCCACTTGTGCTGTCAGTTATTATTTGTATCATATAAAACCTCACTACCAAGATTATAATTGATACGTATTTAAAAGTCAAATAAAAAAAGAATAACTCTTTTGCTTATATAGTATTTAAAATGTAATTTTTTATCAAACTTATTAGAGCAAGCAATGTAATAAGTGAAATTAGTTTGCTTAGTACTTATTATTGAGTATCGCTTTTATAGTAAAATATATATTTGTTTTTAAAATATTGTTGTAAAAGCTATGTGTATTCGCTTTTAGTAATTATGAAAATAAAAAAACACCCAATCTAAAATCTAGAACGGGTGATGGTGGGAAGTAGTGGACTCGAACCACCGACCTCACGCTTATCAGGCGTGTGCTCTAACCAGCTGAGCTAACTTCCCAAAAAAGTAAAACTAAGTTTTACTAATATGGGATTATAGTAATCTATAATCCCATTGGTGGAGATGAAGGGATTCGAACCCTTGACCCCCTGCTTGCAAGGCAGGTGCTCTAGCCAACTGAGCTACACCCCCACGAGTGTCTTTTTTTGCTGATGACTTTTCTATAATAGCATTTTTTTTTGTTATTGTCAACAAAAAATCTTAAAAAAATAAAAAAAGTTTTTCCATTTTACTTGTTTGTTTTTTGCAATATCTTTTTTTTAATTTTCGTTTGACAGAACTTTTTTTGTGTGCTAACCTATTGCAGAATTTTATTCAGGAGTTACTAAAGATGAAGATAACAATAATTCAAAATTCTCAGCCTTTGATTGTAAATGCAGAAAATTATGAAAATTTGCCATTTTTGATGGGGGCTAAGATTATGGCTACTTGTGTAAGCAATACCCCTGTAGAGACTATGACTACCGAGCCTTTGGCTAAGACTCTAGCACGCAAGCATGAGACACTGGTCCAACGTCATCATAGTGGATATGACTTTGAGTATCTTACACTTGTGATGGAAGATGTGAGCAAATTATTCTGTATGTTCCTTAATAATTTGCATGTCTATTGTACTGAAGAAACTAGTGGTAGGCACAAAGTACTGGTGCTTCCTGCCAAAGAGCAAGCAGTATTTGATTATTTTTACAATAAAATCTATAATCATCAATTAGAGAAAAACCCAGATGCTATCAATAGTAAATCTGCTATGCACCACATTAGACAGGTTGCGCTAGAAAATGCTCGCTATACAACAGGGCTAGATGCAAGGACTAATATTTGCTACGGAGTAAGTTTGCGTCAACTCAATTATATTTATGGTTGGGCAGAAAAATTCCTTGCAAAAGATGATTACAACACATACGAATCACTCGTTGTCGATGAAATGGAAAACTTTTTGAAAGCTCTTGATGATTTGGAAATCAATGGTACAAAAATCATTGACCCTATATTAAAGAAAGACCCATATGGCAGAAGCTTTAATTTGTTTGGCAACTTTGAGCGTAAGCCCGAGTATTATGGCGCTGTGTACGAGGTGTACTACAATGCTTCTGCTACAGCGACTGCGCAGATGCAACGCCATCGTCAACTTAATTATTTAATTAATGACCCTGATAAACAACAAGAGTACGAGTATTACATTCCCAAAGTAGTCCGCGAAATCGAAGGTTTAGATGAAGAATGGGTAGACAAAATTGAGAGCCTTAACAATATTCCGCAAGCACGCTTACTCGAAGTGCGTGAAACTGGAGAGGTCGGAGGACTAGTATGTAAGTTGAAAGAGCGTGCGTGCAATTTCGCTCAAGAAGAGACTCGTCAGATTTCAAGCGAAGTAGCTTATCGAGTTTTTACAGGAATGGCTGATTATGATGCAAGTTTGTCAAAGGAATTGTGCGACAGATATCTAAACAAGAATCGTTGTTATTTTGAAGATTATGAGCGTTGTCCATGTAAGTCTCCTTGCAAACCTGATGATGCTATTACTTTTGAAATGGAACGCGAGTAATTTAACTAATAATTTTTAGGATATAAAAAAAATAAAAAGTTATGTAAAATAATTTGTATTATTGTGTCAAAATATAGTAAAATAATAGCGGTAACTTATTTAATGTTATCGCTATTTTGGTAAATTCTAACTTGTACTTTATTAAAAACAAAAAATAAGTATAGAAAATAAAAATTGGAGAAAAAATTGTCTAAACAAAATAAAGTAAAGGGTACAAACCAGCATTTTTCTAACATTCATAGATATACTTTGCTGATTCTCATACTATGTGGGCTGATTGTTGCATTTGCTTGGGGAATTATAGCTTTTTTAGATGCTAAGAATGGTGAATTTGATGCTGCAAGTAGTCGTACGGTAACTTATAGTGCTAATGGTGGTACAGTGCAAGGGGGTACTTCGCAGACAGTTACAGAAGGAAGTTCTTTTGTGTTGCCAAGTGTAAGTAAGACTGGTTATCATGGGGCAACGTGGCAAGATTCTACTGCATCTACTAATCCTCTAAAACCTAGTGGTACTGTTGGCTCTAGTGGTACAGTGGGATATTCATCTAGTAGAGTAGGTTCACCATCTGGTACTGCAATCAGCAGTTCGAGTAATTTGAGGTCAATGACTAAAGATGGGACTTATTACTTAACTACAGATATTGATTGTGGTACTTGGTCTCCGCTGTTCACTTCTTCGTCCAATGCTTTTACTGGTACTCTAGATGGACAAGGGCACACTATTACTTTAGGAATTTCAGGCTCATACCAGTATTGTGGTTTTTTTGGATATATAAATGGTGCTACTATAAAGAATGTAAGATTTGTGTATACCACTTACAAAAATACTTATTCAAGTAATAAGAGTAGGTATAATGGTGGAATAGCGGGTTATTCTGCAACTACTATATCTACTATAACAAATTGCTATGTGTCTGCATACATGAATATATCTGTATCATCAAGTTATTCAACATATGTTGGGGGACTTGTGGGGTATAGTTCAATAGGTTTGAATGTATCTTATTCCACATTTGATGGTAGTATAGAACAGTCAGATTATGGTTTTTCTGTGTATATGGGTGGTTTAGTAGGTTATGCTTCAACTGGTACACAAACTATAAGCTACTGTTTAAATCAAGGTAGCCTTACAGGTCGTGCCTCAGGATATTCTGGCACCCCAAATTGTACTTTAGGAGGGATAATAGGTTATTGTAATGAAGCATTAAATATTAGTAATACTAAAAACGAAGGAATAATTTCGGGTTATTCTAATAATGTTTCATATCAGGGCGGTATAGTGGGATATTGTAACAACAAAACTTCTATAACAAACTGCAATAATATATCAAGTATTTCTAATTCGGGCGGAAGTACTGTTAGAATTGGTGGCGTTTTGGGGTATATGAGTAACACCTCATATGCTCTTACACTAACTGCTTGTTATAACTCGGGGAACATAACTACAACTAATGAATGTCATTATATTAGTGGTATGGTAGCATATGCAAGTGCTAGTAGTATTAAATTTTCTAACTGTTATAATTCAGGTAATGTAACCAGTTTGGTTGTTCGTTCCGATGAAAATTATTATTGTGCGGGTTTATTGTCTTATGGTAATGGTACTACTACATTAACGAATTGTTATAATACTGGCATGATAACTCGAAACAAAGATGAAGATTCTTATGGAACTTACTATGTAGCAGGGCTTGTCTCATATGCAAATTCGTCGATAACGATTTCTAAAAGTTATAACGAAGGAGAAGTTTCTTTTAATGGTACTCCAAATTCTTCTTCTAATTCGCTTAATCCGTATGTTGCTGGATTGTTGGCATCGGGTGTTAATTCTATTAGTGTTACTGATTGTTATCATGCTGGCGCTATTACAGCGCTAGCAGAATCTAGTAGTACCTCTTACACGTCTGCTTCTCGTGCTGGTGGTATAGTAGCTTGTGCTAATAAGTCTGTAACACTTACTCGTTGTTACAATGAAGGTAATATAAAAAGTTCGGGAATAAACACTTGCTATGCTGGGGGATTATTTGCTTATCAGGCATCTTCAACTAGTACTTTATCAGTAACTACGAAAAATAGCTTTAATACAGGCAATGTTAATGCCATCAGTTCTAATAGTAGTTGCTATGCTGGTGGCATAGTGGGGTATGGGTATAATAGTAGAGAGTATCTTACTAATTGCTATAATTATGGTACCATCTCAAGTTCAGGTACCTCCGGTACATCTTATTCTGCTGGATTGGTGGCTCAAACTTCAAGCAGTACTTATAAAATGACTAATTGCTTTAACGCAAAGAATATAACTTCTTCTGGGAATGCATATCATTTAGGTTATGGCTCTCCATCTCAGTTGTCTTGTTATTATCTTACTAGTGCAGCTGGTACTGTGCAAGGTTCTCCAGTAAGTAGTTTGTCTCAAATTTCTCAAAATTTTTATGATTATATGAGTTCTACAGATAATATTTATTGGTCATATGTGTCAAAAAATGCTAATACTCCAGTGCTGTGGTACAAGGCAGATTTGTCTGGAAACATAGGGGAAACAAGGATTTTACCTTATGGACAAAATCGAAACTTTACTGCAGTTTATACGGCAAACACTTATACTGTAAATTATAATGGCAGTGGTGCTACTGGTGGTAGTACAGCAAGTAGTTCCCACACATATAATCAATCAAAGGCTTTGACTGCAAATGGATTTTCTAAAAACGGATTTACTTTTGCTGGTTGGAGCGATGTTCAGGGAGCTACATCGGTAAAATATAACGATAGGCAATCTGTATCAAATTTGACTTCAACTAATAATGGTGTGGTCAATTTGTATGCTGTTTGGAAATCTACTATATTCTTAGATAAGCAGGACAACACTTCGAGTAGAGTGAGTGTTACAGTAATAGAAAATGCCAATATGACTTATACATCTGCTCCAACAATGTTGGGGTGGAGCTTCAAAGGGTACTATACCGAACCTTGTGGTGAAGGAACGCAGTATTATAATAGTGCTATGCAAAGTACTCATATAAATGATTTGCCAAATAATACCGTGCTTTATGCCTGCTGGGAATCTGAAATAAATCTAGATTTACAAGGTGGTAACGGTATAACTAGTGTAACAGCTATTTACAATGCTCCTATGCCGGAAATCGCAATACCTACACGCCTAGGATATACTTTTGGAGGATATTTTAGTAGCGAAAATGGTGGGGGTACAAGATACTATACTGCTAGTATGGCTAGTGACCATGTGAACGATTTGTCAAATGGTAGTAGTCTGTATGCATATTGGCTAGTTAGCACTTATGTATTGTATTACAATGCAAGTGGAGGAACGGTAAGCCCTTCATCTATAAATATCGCTTTTGGAAGTAATGTTGTAGTGCCTACACCTACACGCTCTGGGTATACTTTCTTTGGGTGGTTCATTGACGGTGAGCGATACAGTGGTGGAACATGGACTTATACAGAGAGCAAGACTGCAATTGCAAAATGGGGATACACGCTCACATATGATGCCAACGGTGGTTTAGTCGATGTAGGTAGCAAAATGGTTACCGATGGTGATGTAATTGTAAACCCTATACCTACTCGTGAAGGGTGTACCTTTGCAGGCTGGAAGATTGGTTCTAATATATATTCTGGTGGACTGTGGAATTTTAATTCCAATCAAACCGCAGTAGCTCAATGGTCTGTAAACTTAATCGCAAGGTGTGCAGATGACCAGCAAGGTTATATCGTGGGAAATGCTGATGGAGTATATTCTGTAGGTACGAGTATTACCTTGACTGCGACCCCAGAGTCAGGGTACGCATTTGATTGTTGGGTTGTGAATAATCGTAAGATAAAGACAGCTACATATTCTAGTGCGCTAAACTCTCATACGACAGCGGTAGCGTACTTTACCAAGACTCAACCTACAGCGAATGTGTATGCGAGTGGGGGAAGTATTGCAAATACTTATCTAAACTTTGAACCAGAGACTTATTCAGCTACTCTAAAGATTACTCCAGAGGCTGGCAAGTATATCAAAACATTGTCTTTTGATAATGTGGCATTCTACACAATAGATTCTTGGGCTAGCACATTGTATGCTGATAGTGCTTTTGCACAGAATGTATCATATAGAGCAAATGAAGGAAATAATAATTTGTGGCTTACATTCAATTATTATGACACTACAAAATCTGTAAATGTGTATGTTACCCTGACAACAGAGAAGTATACCGACTTAAATATGCCACCAACGACAAGTGGTAC
>CALWKL010000051.1 GCA_944381255.1 uncultured Clostridia bacterium
TCATTGCTTAGAGTTGTCTTACAATTTGGGCAAAAATTTACTACTCCACGCTTTTTATATGCCAAACCGTGCTCGAATAACTTTAGGAAAATCCATTGTGTCCAACGATAATACTCTGGGTCCGAAGTACTAAATTGCCTATCCCAATCGAAACTCATGCCTAAGCCCTCAAGTTGTCGTACAAAATTGCCTATATTTTGCTCTGTTACCTCAGAAGGACGCACTCCAGTCTTGATAGCATAATTCTCGGTAGGTAGGCCAAAGCGTCCCAGCCCACAGGATACAATACATTAAATTCCTTCTTCTTCTTGTATCTTGCCATTACATCTACTGGCACATTAGCCTTGACATGCCCCATATGTATACCCTTTCCACTCACGCCAAAAAATTCTGTAAGCAGGTAATATTTGGGTCTAGGGTCAAAATCAATCGCCGCAAAAGTCTTGTTATCGCGCCATTTTTTGTTCCATTTTTGCTCGACAGACTTAAAATCGTATTTTTCCATAAAAATCCTCGCTAACTGATAAAATCAAGGTTTATTATATCAAAATATGGTATTTTTGTAAAGAGGAAATTTGACCGCAAACTAAAATTAATTTCATTAAATATTATTTTTTGTTTTACACAAACTACTATTAGTTTTTGCTTTTATCGTGTAGGTAAAACTTTTTTAAAAGGCTAACTATCGATTTAATAAATACGTCACTTAATATCAAGTCTTGCATTATTATCAAAAAATTGTAAAAATAACACAAAAAATACAAATAAATGCGTTTTTTCTTTTGTTTTTGTAAATAAATAATGTATAATATTATCAAAATATAAAAAAAGGAGAACTACAAATTGAACAAAAAAATATTGTCAATGTTTGTATTTATGCTAGTATTGATGCCTTTTGCTCTATTGGCTGGTTGCTCAGGCGCACAAAATCCCCCTCCTGCTACATACAAAGTAACGGCAACCTTGCAAAATGCAACTGCTGGCATTACACTTGAACCACTAGAGAATGAAAATTTCGAAGAAGGTTCTAATGTAGATATTACAGTAAAATTTGATGCAGGGTATCGTCCAGAAGGGCTAGTGGCTACATCTAATGGTAGCACTATTACTGGGGCTATTACTCAAACTAATGGTGAAGCATACACCCAGGATACCCCACTCAGTGCAGAACTTTATTGGAAATACACTATTAAAGATTTGAGCGCAGACACCACAATTTTAATCAACGTGGCAGATTGTACCAAAGCAACTCTTGAATATTCCTTTGATAATGAGTATACTGGAGAATTGTACTACGCTGTATTAGACTCAAAGCCTGATGAAACTCTCACTTCTCAAAGTCAGATAGATGATTATCTTGCAAGTCAAAACTCAAATGTAAATCCTATCGCAGAAAAAATTATTGTACCATATGGCTCTTTTGTAATACTACTATCTTCTGCTGGCGACAATATGATGTACTTAACTAGCACCGACAGTAGTAATTCAAAATTTGAGATACTTTCTGCTTGCTTTGACAACGCAAGACAACAATATTTTACATATTCACACGCAGGTAAAGATTGCCAAGTATTTACATTTACCGCAAATAATGAACAACTAGATAGTTTTCAAGATATATTTATTAGCCTGACTGAGACAAACAATGTAATTTCTAATACCTTTGCTTTTAGTCCAGTAAACGACGGTACTGACATTCGCCAAATGTCAACAAGCAGTAATATTCCTACTAAATTAATATCAACAGACCAATCAGGTAACCCACAAACTCACGAAATTAATTTAGATGGTACTACAAAAACATATTATAGACTTACTAATACTAATACTATCTACGCTTACATCGGCTCAAGCGATTTAACAGACGCTATTCAACAAAATTATGCTAGTGCATACTCTCAATGGATTGATGACTATGTTGCATTTGAAATCAATGGCTTTGGAAGTTTCGATGAAACAGACCGCTACTATTTGTCAACAGAATTAAATTACACATCAAGCACCGCCCACACATATGATGTAACGCATTGTATCAAAAAGGTAACTACCGACTACGCCCCTAGATACTTCTTCATTATGTCTTCCCAAGAATTAACTGATATGGTTTCACAAAATCCTCAATTTATCAAAACTATAAAGGGTAATGAATACGGCTTTGCTTACCTTTTGTATGACAAAAATCAAAATATGTCCGATGTTCACGAATTTTGTTTAGAGGGATATAATTTTGTAGAACTCAACCCTCAACTACAAGTTTGTGGAAATTCTGGCATAGAAGATAACGCATTTATAAACGATACTCGTGGCAATGTAACATATGTAGACTACACTATTACTAACGACAATCAAGAAATTACCCCAGTATACTATATGAATACCTACGACTTTAGTATCAATCGACCTACAAATGTAAGCCTATATTTTATGGCTCCTATACTAAAAATTGTTGACGCAAATTTCGTTATGTACTCTGGATATAATTATACTGTATCAAATAGCCTAGGAGAGACATTAGCCAGTGGTACTTATACTTACACAAGCGCTGATTTATCCAACCTCTCAGGAGCATACAAAAATATTGAATTACCAAACTTTTACAACACTGATTATTATAAAATAAGTTTACAGTTTACAGAGAGACCTTTTGATGATTCTACTCACACCATTCAAAATGGTTCTGATAGACAAATTTACTACTACCTAGCAAATGCTGATGATGACCTACCAATGCCTACAGATGCTAGTGCTTGGAAAGACTTAGCTACCAACCCTATCACAATAAAATTTGACAATACAAAGTTGCTATACGTATTGACCGAGTTATCTAACACAGATAGTAAAAAAGAAGAAATTAATATTCAGTATCAGACACCTATCCAACCACTAGACACAGAATACAGGTATGAGACCATCTCTACCTTACACGAATACTCTGATTTATTTGGTAACAAAGTTTCTATGACTATTGATGGAAAAACATATCAAGTATATGTTGTAAAACTTGTGCCTTCATATTATGTCGCTGATATGGAATACTTTATACGAATCAATGAAGTTGTAGAGGGAAATGAGGCCTAAATATTATTTAAAGTTTATTTAATAAAATATTAAATTAAATATAATAAAATTAAATAAAAAACCATTTTAAAACTGATGGTTTTTTTATTTTTTGTTCCTTTAAATTATAAAAATAAGGCAATAATAAATAATTAAATTTATTAAAATTTGCATTTTTGAGAATTTTTTCTTGACAAATGCATAAAATTATGTTAGACTAATTAAGTATCGCGGGGTAGAGCAGTCCGGCAGCTCGTTGGGCTCATAACCCAAAGGTCGTAGGTTCAAATCCTACCCCCGCTACCAGTCTAAAAGCCCTGTATATAGGGCTTTTTTCATACCCTAGCAACATTTAAATAGTATTTAGTTACTTTCTTAACTACTTTCTTTTCTCGAAAAAATACTATTTAGTTGAATACTAATCTTCATTAAATTTCTTAACTTAAATTTTTTATTTAGTATAAATTTTTTTAGAGTTAGAAATTTATAGATTATGTTTTATTTAATATTTTTACTTAATATTTTATATTTTTATTTTATTAAATATTTTATAATTAAAATTGATTTTAAATAACATAACAAAAAGGACTTTTTCAATAGTGATAAAGTCCCTTTGCTTATTATTAATTAAATCAAAACTAGATAAGATTTTATCTTTAATTTATCCTAGATTAATCATTATTATCTAGTTCCATATTATAGTCAGGATTAGTTGCTGTAGGCTGGAATAAAGCCATTAATTGCCTACCATAAATAGTTGATTTTTTAAACTTTGCACTTTCGCTAGTAGATATAATATTAGCAGGGCTATCTGCAAAGCACCAACCTACAAACTCATACCCTGGTTGAGCAAGTTTTGCTGTACAAATAATTTCATCACTATCAGCCAAAGTATCCATATCAGCGCCTACCAAGGTAACACTTCCACCATAATTTGCACTTACTGCGATGCCATCTAGTGCACCTCCATCATTTTTTGGTACAGTCAAATCTGAATACGGAGTAGTAGTTAGTCTTACATAAACATTTACGCTCTTATTGGTATTGTAATAATTAAAAGTCAGCCACAAATCATTGTTACCCTCATTCGCTTGATATGCTACATTCTGTGCAAAAGAACTAACAGCATACAATTTTGTAGACCAAGAATCGATTGTATAAAATGCTACGTTATCAAAAGATATAGACTCTATGTATTTACCTGTTTCTGGAGTAATTCTCAAAGTTGCAGAATATGTCTCTGGCTCGAGATTTAGATATGTACTAGCAATAGTTCCATTAGTAGCGTATACATTCGCTGTAGGTTGTGATTTCTTAAAATAAGCCACCGCATTGGTATGTCTATCTAGGGTATGCGTATATGTAGCGCTACTGAATTTTGCACCATTTATTAACCAATAGTCAAATTGATATCCAGCCGTTGGAGATGCAGTAAGCGTAATATTTGTGCCAGCAGTATAATATCCACTTTCGCTACCAGTAATATTACCACCTGCCCCATCGTTTAGCGTATAACTTAACTCACAAACCCATTTTGCTACTGCTGTTTGGTTGGTACTGTATGCCCATACCCCACCATAATAAGGAGTACTACCTATCAGCCACCCATCGAAATAGCACCCTAGTCTTGTAGGAATAGGAGTCGTGATTGTATCCCCATCTTCTAGCCTTACACTACCAGGAGTTACCCAGCCACCATTTGCATCATAAGTAAGCGTATATCCCCATTTTGCTACAACAGTTTTGTTCTCAGTAAACGTCCAAGCACCACCACTATATAAACTCCCATCTAGATACCACCCAAAGAAGGTATATCCGGCTCTCGTAGGTGTAATAAGGTTTATTATCGAACCAAATTCAACAGTCTGCTCCGTTGGACTAACTGTACCACCATTTGCGTTGTAATAAAGTATATATTTTGCCTTTGTCCACTTAGCATACAAAGTTGACCCATTAGACAAATCATAAATATGCACACTAGTCATATTATCTGAATAATATTGTGTACCTGATCCATTTGTTAAGGTAAAGTATCCACCAAAATCATATCCCATACGGCTAGGTGCTGTAGCTTCTGGCATATCCAAATTATATACGCCTCGCACGCTACCACTACCCCCACTACCACCTTGCTGGTCTAGATTGATAGTACTCAGCCATTTAGCATAAAGTGTATGCCCTACAGTAATTATATCGGTAGATGTTACTTGACTTCCAGAGTAATTACTCTCTTTGTACCAACCGTCAAAGGTATATCCTGTGCGAGTGGTCGTAGGCAATGTTCCATACACAGAGTCTACTTGTACAGTTATCGAACTACAAGCAGTACCACCCACTGCATCAAATACTACCGAACAATTCCATTTTGCATACAAAGTATGGTTTTCTTGTACTATATCAGTAGTTTGTATCATATCTCCCGAGAAATTACTAGTTTTATACCAACCAACGAATTCATATCCTGTGCGAGTAGGCGTAGGCAAACTATCATAACTTTCGTCAGTGTTTACCGTCATATTCGAACACTCACTTCCACCCATACTATTAAAACTTACAGTACAAGCCCATTTTGCCTTGAAAGTTTGGTTAGAGGTATATGTCCAAGTGAACCCACTGTTCTTTTTGGTAGAACCAGTATACCAGCCCACAAAAGAATAGTTCGTTCGGCTAGGTGTTGGCAAAGATACCGATGCATTATAAGTAGCAGTCAACGATGTATTAGACACCGTACCACCATTTGCATCAAGATAAAGTGTATATTTGTTAGCAGTAAAATAGCTTGCTTGCAAGTCTAGTTTCATAACAAGCACTTCATAATAATAACGATATGATGAACTTTTTGAAGAAGAAACAGTTGTAGAATAACTACTAGAATATGTAAAATCATTTCCTGAACGAGTCATATTGCGAGAACTAGAAAAAGAGCCGTTATACAAACTACTTGCTAATGTTGAAGCCGATTGATTACGGGTATAGTCTGTTGCTGTTTTATAATAGCAAGTAAAACTAGTAGGAGCAGAAGAACTCCAACTATAACCTCTTAGGTTATAAGAAAATTTATAGTTAGTCCAAGTAAATTTTCCAGAAGTACTAGAATTAGTTGAAGTAATATTAGAACTAGATATAGATGGGTTACCCCAAGTATTATCTGCATATATATATACATAAAATCTTACGTAATAGTAACCACTTCTAGTTGGATGAGCAGTAGTATAAGCAGAAACATTTGTTACAGCAGCCTCTGCAGGCCTACCTCCTGCATTATCATATGAACCCAATACCAATACTCCACCTATTACATTGGCAGACAATAGTATTGCCAATACTACCAAGAATGCACGAAAATTTTTGTATTTTACAAAGCGCATTTTCCACCGCCCAAAAATTTTAATAAAAACCATGCTAGGACTTTTCTAGGAAAAAGCATATACCATTTACCCTAAATTTTTATTTCCTCAAAGTCAACTACACTTATATAGTATTTTATACTATATTTAGACAAAAATACAAATGTTTTTACCTAGTTTTTTATGTTTTTTATAATTTTTTTAAAATCATTTTTTACACAAACTTAAGTTAATATAATATTAAAATTTAATATTTTTAAAACTTTTGTATACACCGTTATTACATTATGTTTTAACCCTTAAGCAACAAAATAACAAAAAACCATAATATTTGTTTTTGAAAATAAAAAGGCAAGTTTAAAAACTCGCCTTTTAACCCCATTTATTATTTTGACTTTTTATCCTTTGCAGATTTTGCTTCTGCTTTTTCTTGTTGCTTTGTCTGCTTGACAATCTCTTTTATTTTGTTCTTTGCTTCCTTCTTATCTGCTTTGGTAGGCTTAGTAGCCTTTTCTTTTGATTTCTCCTGTTTTTTACTTGTCTTCTGCGCTTTTGCTTCTATTTTTGCTTTTAATTCTGCTTCTTTTTTGCTTTCTTTTTGCGCTTTTGCTTCCTTCTTTGCCTTGCTTGCCTCGGCTTTTAATTCCGATTTTTTCGCTTTTTTATCGATTTTTTTAGAATTTTTGTTATTAGCGTTATCTTCTTCTGGTAAGTAATTCTCTCCTCTAAACGCTTTTTCTAGCATTGCCTTATTTTCTGCTCTTTGTCTTGCTACTTTTTCCTCTGCACTCTCAGGCTCTTCGACTACAGAATCTTTCGCAATCTTATTAGATTTTGATTTTTCTTTTTTAACTTTTTCAGTTTTTTCTTTCTTTATTTTTTCTGGCTTGGTTTTTTCGCTTTTTTGAATATTTTTCTCTTTATTTTCATTTTCTTTTATTTTTTCTTCATTTATTTTTGATTTTTCCGCAAGCAAAATTTTGGCTTCTTCTTTATCCTTTTTCGCCTTTAATTTGCGTACTTTAGCTAATAATTTGCGCTCAGCTTGTCTACTAGCATACAAGGTATCTTCTTGCTTTTGAGACAATACGACTTCCTCGGGGTCAAGATTGCCTTCAATTATATCATCTAGTTTTTTAATTTCACGAGCAATATCCATTTGGGCACGCTCTTTCTCCTGCTGCTCTGCTAACTCTATAGCCCTTTCTTCTGCTCTAGTACGAGAATGTTCGCTAGCCAAGCGCTCTTTTGCTGCTTCGATTTTTTCGATACTTTCTAGGTTCCCACGAGATTTTAGAGTAGCGATAGATTTTTGCATAGAGGTATTCAAATTATCACGAAAGACATTTCTA
>CALWKL010000052.1 GCA_944381255.1 uncultured Clostridia bacterium
GTTCATAGAATATCCTGATATTTTAAATAATCCTATTGCAAAGCGCATCAAAATTAATTCTGGCACCATATCAGTATCGCACAACAATCTTAATGAAGTCCGCAGAGCATCAAACAAAATTGGCTCGCTCTGCCCTGTAATTGTAGAGTACTCCACCCTCTCTAGCATCGCACTACCACATACCATGTTGGTATAGCTCTGTGTAATATCAAAAAAACTGATAATTTCGCTCGCCTGAGACAAGGTCTTAAGTTCAGTCTTGCCTACAAGCAAAAATTGAGCATAGCAAAAAGGCTGACTAGCAAACTTAAGCTTAGATGTTATTTTACGCACGCCCTTTAATATTGCACTTACGCGACCATATTTTTCTGTATAAATTGTTACTATTTTATCTTTATCACCATAATCAATCGCTCGTAGCACTATCCCCTGAGTCTTTAGTTCTTCCATCGTCTTCCTCACAAATTTTTTTATAAAACATATATGCACCAATTTCGCCAGTTTCTACAAAATTACGCCATGCTAATTCTTTTAGATCTAAATTCATATTTTCACCTATTTTTTTGTCTTTTTTACGCATTTTACCACCTCTTTATGCAGTATTTTATACAAAAAAGGTATTATTTATGCCAAAAATTAATCGTTTTGCCCATATCCGAATTCGTCTAAATTAACTCGATTTCTCCAATTCTGTTTTACTTTTACAAAAAGGTCAAGGTATACTTTTTTACCTAACATTTTTTCAATAGCCTGCCTAGATTTAGTACCAATTTCCTTAATTCCAGCCCCCTTGCTACCTACTATAATATTTTTGTGCGACTCTCTCTCACAATAAATTGTTGCAGAAATTTTATACATTTCATTTTCTTTTTTTACTTCTTCTACTACAACTCCCACACCATGTGGAACTTCATCATTTAATAACCAAAGTATTTTCTCTCGTATAGTCTCTGCAATCCTAAATTCTATACTTTTATCTGTTATCTCTTCATTAGGGAAATATTTGATAGTATCGGTAAGTTTATCAAAAATTGCTTTCTTTAATTCTTCTAAATTTGTACTTTTTTTAGCAGATACGCCAAACACCTCATTAATTCCATCTATACCATTGAGTTTTGCAAGTCTTGGGTAAATAGACTCATACGAACCCAAGTCTATCTTATTTACAACCACAAAAATGGGATACCCTTGTCCACAATATTTTTTTAAATTCTTAATATCATCATCGGTAAAATCTTTACTGCCGTCCATAACATACAGCAATAAATCCACATCTACTGTCGCTGATGCAATAGCATCTTGCATAAATTTATCAAGGTTATTCTTAGCGGTATGAATACCTGGGGTATCGATAAAGACTACCTGCTCATTATCCGTAGTCAATACCCCCATAATCTTATTACGAGTAGTCTGCGCCTTGGGGCTAACTATACTTACTTTTTTACCAACCAAGGCATTAATTAAGGTAGACTTGCCCACATTAGGCTTACCTACTACCGCTACAAAACCAGAACGAAAAGCCATTCTGCACCCCCAAAATCTAGCATACCTATGCTATTTCTTCTACAACAAAATTATATCAAATGAAATATTATTTTTCAAGTAAAATTAAAGCAAAATATTCCATATACAAAATATGCGATTTTAAGTAATTTTTATTTAATTTTTGTATATAATAAAAATATCAAATAAAGAGAATTAGATATATGGATTTTTTAGTTTTAATAATTTTGGGTCTAGTGCAAGGTATTACAGAATTTCTACCTGTATCCTCTAGCGGACACTTAGTTTTGCTAGAAAAATTATTTGGGCTTAATTGTGATTTTACCTTTTTAAATGTGTTACTGCACTGCGCTACACTCTTGGCAGTAATTATTTATTATCGAAAAACATTACGCTATCTTATTACCCACCCATTTTGTCAAATGAATAAATTTTTGATAATAGCTACAATTCCAGCTGTAATTTTTGTACTTTTATTTAATAATTTTGTAAATAATGTCCTGGCCAACTATATTTTTGTAGGAATCGGCTTTTTACTATCTGCATTGTTCCTACTGCTTGCAGTAATTTTTGCTAATAAATATCAAAATCCTGAGCAACTAAATTATAAAAATGTAACAATTATGGGTATCAGTCAAGCTTTTGCAATTTTCCCCGGTCTTAGTCGTAGTGGTACCACGCTATCGTTTGGTTTGGTAGCTGGAGTAGAGCGTCAAACAGCATTGGACTTCAGTTTCTTAATGAGTATTCCAATAATTATCGCAAGCCTTGTCTACCAGTTAATCTTTGCAGATTATAGCACTGCCTTTGCCGACTTAAATATTATAGGCTTAGTACTTTCAACTCTGACAGCTTTCCTATCTGCATTGCTTGGATTATGGTTAATGAAAAAGGTAGTAAAGAACATAAACTTAGTTTATTTTATACCATATTTACTAGTTATAGGCGTATTGACTATAATATTTATAAATTAGTAAAATTCGCGCATAATACACGCATAATATATGCATAGTACCTTATTTTTTAGGTATTTTAAATAATAAATCAGACTTTTTATCTTAACTATGTTTGATTAATCTGCAAATCGCAATAAAAAATACCCAAAGAAATATTCCTGCTGGGTACTTTTTTATTTGAAATATTTATTAAAATAATT
>CALWKL010000053.1 GCA_944381255.1 uncultured Clostridia bacterium
CCATATCTTATTATTTAAATTTTATGGAAGAGCAAGGGCTAATACGCAGAGATGTATACAAAAATAGAGCGATAGAGATTTTGAGTAAAAAGCAAAAGAGTCCCTCTCCAATGCGAGAAAAGAATAAATCTGTTGATGATTTTCTTAATTCCTCAAGAATAGAAATAAAGGGATACTCCCCTATTCCAATATTAGGAGATATTACTGCAGGGCAACCAATGTTGGCTACAGAAAATAAAGAAGAAGTATTTTTTATGCCTAATCATTTTTTTCGTGGTAACAATCTGTTTATATTAAAGGTCCATGGAGAAAGTATGATAGATGCAGGTATCTACGATGGAGATAAAGTTGTAATAAATAGGCAGGATACAGCAGAGAATGGAGAAATTGTCGCGGCACTTATTGATGACTCTGCTACAATAAAACGTTTTTACAAAGAAAATGGACGTTTTAGATTGCAACCAGAGAATTCTACTATGGAACCAATGTATTTTGATGAGGTGTCAATAATAGGTAAAGTAGTTGGTTTAATCAGGAATATGTAAATTAAAATAAATTTTAATTTAAAATTAAAACACAAGGCAAATCGCAAAAATGCATACCTTGTGTTTTTATTAATCAAAAATAACTCCATGTTTATTTTTGAAATTCAGGATATAGGTTAATTAAATTTTCTAATAATTCTTGTTTTTTTGCAATATTCCAGCGTTCACAATCATTGTGATTGAACCATGTGATTTGACGTTTTGCGTAATTTCTAGTGTTACGTTTTATCAAATTTATTGCTTCATCGAGCGTAATTTCACCCTCTAGATATTGCCAAATTTCCTTATAACCAATTGCTTGCATACATTGACATTCTAAGTTTACACCTATTTCTCGAAGCTTTTTTACTTCTTCTACTAGGCCATTTGCTATCATTTTGTCTACTCTTTGGTCGATTTTTCTATACAAAGCCGGTTTATCTTGTTCTAAAAATATAAATTTTATGTCATAATCGGGTACGATTTTTTCTTTACTAACAAAATCAAAGCCATATATTAGACTATCTATATATAACCCTGTACCCCCTACTATCACTGGTAAATTGCCTCTAGCGGATATTTCAACAATATATTTTTTTGCAAGCATTACAAAATCATATGCATTGAATTTTTGGAAAGGTGTAACCACATTAATCAAATGATGAGGACATATTTGCTCCTCTTTTTTTGTAGGTTTTGAGGTAGCAACTTCTATTCCCTTGTATACTTGTACAGAGTCGGCAGATATAATTTCCATTCGCAAATATTTACTAAGTTCTAGTGCAAAATCAGACTTGCCTACTGCGGTACAGCCTGCAATTATGAGTAATTTCTGCATATTACACCACCCTTTTGAACCATTTGTCTAAATCTTTTCGCGTGAATTTTACGACAAAAGGTCTACCGTGAGGACATTGTAATGTTACTTTTCCATCAGAAAAATCACTTACAAGTTTTATAATTTCCTCTTTATTTAGGTCATCACCACCTTTGACAGCATGTTTGCAAGCTGTTTCTGCGAGATGGTCGATAACTAAATCTACATTTTTTAAATTGATTATGCTATCAAGATTAGATAAAAAGTTTTCAAAAAATGCATTTACGTCAAGGTTTGGCAGTATTGCAGGAATTGCAGAAATCTTAAAGGATAAATCGCCAAATTGGTCTATCTCAAATCCCAGACTACGCAATAAATCGATATTATCCAAAATAAATTGCTCTTCCTTATGGTTTACTGTTATAGTGTAAGGTATCAAAAGTGGCTGGCAATTCATCTCGTTATTTTTTACATTTGAGACATATTTATCAAATAGCAGGCGTTCGTGAGCTGCATGTTGGTCAATAAAATACACGTTATCATCTATTTCTACTATTATGAAAGTATTGAATAATTTACCGATAATTTGAGTAGCTAGATATGAATGTTTGTCTTGGACACTGTCAGATACCAATTGAGTCTGAATAGGTTTTGGTTCAATTTTTACTGAATTTTGTGTGTCAAATGTATATTTAGGCACTTCTATACTAGTAAGTTTTTCTAGAACTATTTCCCCTAATACCGAATCTTGGCTACTTGACATTACCAAGTTATTATTGTCTTTGATAGGATTATCTAGTATAAAATCAAGATTCAAGTTAGGCTTATCAACAGTTGACTGTGCTATGTTATCATTAGTACTATTCAAAGATTCATTGTAATTTTCCTTGACAAAATATTCTGTAGAAAATTTTTCATTATCAAGATTAGGTTTCTCTACCTCTTCCCTAGTCTTTTTTGTTAAGTCATCAAGTAAAGTATTTGATACAGCATTATAGATAAAGGAAAATATTTTTTTATTATCTGCAAATCGCACTTCTAATTTATTGGGGTGCACATTTACATCAAGTTCGCTATTTGGGACGGAAATATATACCACACAGAAAGGAAAGCACCTCTTCATCATATACGATTCGTAACATTGAGCAATAGCAATCGATGCAATACTTTCAGCAACCCATCTATGATTTATAATAGTAGTCTGATAACTCTTATTAGATTTAAAGAATGAGGTCTTACCAATATATCCTGTGATAGAATAATCGCCTGATTTGTAATTTATTGGGACTAAATTCTCCATAATTTTGGTTCCATAAATAGCACAAATAGCATCAACTACGCCCTTACCAGAACTACTAAATATTGTCTTGTGGTCTGCTATATATTTAAAAGAAATATTTGGATTAGCTAAAATTAATCTAGCAATCATTGTGGTAATTTCAGCTTCTTCCTTTTTAGGTTGTTTCAAAAATTTTCTTCGTGCAGGAGTATTAAAAAACAAATCTTCTACTTTAAAATATGTACCATCAGGGGAGCCTTTTTCTCCAGTGGCTATTACCTTACCACCTTCGAGTCGTATAGTATGACCACTCTTGTCTTTCGGTTTAGAAGTAACCTCCACTTTGGTAACTGAGGCAATAGAAGCTAGCGCCTCACCTCTAAACCCAAGAGTAGACAAGTCAAATAGGTCAGAAAACTCATTGATTTTGCTAGTTGCATGTGGTAAAAAGGCCAACTCCATATCTTCTTTTTCAATACCACAGCCATTATCACTAACTAAAATTTTGGAAATACCACCGTCAAAAATCTCTACTTCTATCCTGTTTGCACCAGCATCTATACTATTCTCTACCAGTTCTTTTACGATAGAAGCCGGACGCTCTACCACTTCGCCTGCCGCTATTTTATTGAAAACTTTAGGTTCCAAAATATTTATCTTAGGCATATTTCTGCTCCATTTGTTTTATTTAATTTTCAATTTTTTTCTTCAATTCTGCAATTTTTGATAATGCTTCAAGCGGGGTAAGATTGTTGATATCTGTTTTATTTAGAATATCTGCTATCATTTCATACTTGGTTTCCACACCTAAATCTTGCGTCTTGTATTGTTGGATTGCTTTTTTGGTAATTGCTCCCTGCTCTGCCTCTTGGTCGCGCATAATTTCCTTTGCTCGATTAATTATTGTCTGCGGTATGCCTGCAAATTTTGCTACCTCTATACCGAAACTCTGACTGGTACTACCGTACTCTACTTTTCGCAAAAAAGTCATTTTGTTATCAAATTCACTTACAGTAACAAACATATTGATAACCCCAGGAATCTTACCTTGCAATTCGGTAAGTTTATGGTAATGGGTACTAAATAAGGTACGTGCTTTTATAGCGCTCGCTATATATTCGAGCACTGCCCAAGCGATACTCATACCATCTTGAGTAGATGTACCACGCCCTATCTCATCTAGAATTAATAGACTATCTTGTGTTGCATTTTTGATAATATTTGCTACTTCACTCATCTCTACCATAAAGGTACTTTGTCCCATACCTAGATTATCACTTGCTCCAATACGAGTAAAAATCCTATCAGTCAGGCTAACCTTGGCACTTTTTGCAGGTACAAAACTACCAATATGAGCGAGTAAAACAACCAATGCAATTTGACGCATATAAGTACTCTTACCTGCCATATTAGGTCCAGTAATAATAATCGTGCGTTGCTCATCATTAAAGACAACATCATTCGGCACAAAGCGCTCATCGGTAATTAATTTTTCTACTACAGGGTGCCTAGACTCTATAATTTCATAGCCATTTGAGTTGGCATCAAAGACAGGTCTACAGTAATTATTCTGTACAGCGACTTCGGCAAGTGATAATATACAATCTACGATAGCAATTTGTTCTGCAGTAGTTTGAATAATAGGAATATTTTGCATAATTTCTTGTCGAATTCGATTAAAGACTTCAAGCTCGATATCTAGTTTTCTCGCCTCTGCATTTTTGATAGTATCTTCAATTTGTCGTAAATCGTTTGTTACAAATCGGTCGGTAGTAGCCATTGATTGCACTTTTTGAAATCTAAAAGGCAAATTACCAGACACAGCTTTTGGAACTTCAATATAATATCCTGCTACTCTATTATATAAGATTTTGAGTCGTTTTTCTCCAGTCAACTCTCTTTCTTTTGCTTCCAAAGCATTGATCCATTCTTGACCATCTTTCTTAGCATCTAGACATTTGTCTAGCTCTGGGTCAAAGCCCTTTCGAATAAAGCCACCATCGCGGATAACTGCTGGAGGCTCATCTACAAATGCCTCTTGTAACATAGTAGCCAATTTATCCAAGCTTTCGATTTTTTTGGCACATGATTTTAATAATGGCGCTTCAAACTTAGCAATTGCGGCTTTAATATGAGGTAATTTAATTAGCGAATTGCCTAGAGCCTCACAGTTTTTTGGGTTAAGGTTACCAAAAGAAGCTCGGCCACACAGCCTCTCTATATCTTGGAAGTTGTGCAAAACATTTTTTAATTCGGTACGCAGTACGACATTTTCTGTCATATCACTCACTGCATCTAGTCGAGCATTTATATCGTTAATATTTTGGAGAGGCTGGTCTAGCCAGTTGCGCAATAATCTTGCACCCATGGTCGTCTCTGTCTTATCTATTACCCAAAGTAGTGAGCCTCGCTTCTTCCTGTCATACATAGTCTCACAAATTTCTAGGTTTAATCTAGTATTTATATCAAGGTTCATATAATTTGCGCTAGATACAACAGTTATTTTGTTGATATGACCTAGGTCTCGCATTTGAGTCTCGCGTAAATAATTTAAGAGCGCACCACCAGCACACACGGCTTGAGGACAATCATCACAATTTAATTCTGTCAGTGATTTTGCATTCATCTGCGCTAGTACTGTCTTACGCGCATTGTCATATTCAAAGGCTTCTATGTTGTGCTTAAAGAAATTTGGTACAACCGACATTCTCACACAAGGTAACTGTAGACTCTTGTTACAACTTAACTCATCGGCAATAATTTCGCTTGGTAATATCCCTGCCAAAGCATCACTAAGCCTATCAAAAGCATTTTCACCTACGAATTGTTGCATAAAAAAGGCACCTGTACTCATATCAATCCAAGCGAGTCCTACAGTAGTCTCACGCTCTGCTGATACTGATGCAATAAAGTTGTTTTTGTCCTGATCGAGACTTGTCTCTTCCATTACAGTGCCTGGAGTTATTACCCTTACCACTCCCCTATCCATTGGGGTATTATTAGATGTAGGCTCTCCCAGTTGCTCACACAGCGCTACCTTGTAATTTAATTTTGTTAGTCTTGAAATATAAGTGTATACAGTATGTTGCGGTACTCCACACATAGGAGCCTTTTGACCATAACCACAGTCTCTAGCAGTAAGTGTAAGCCCTAATAGACTGGATACATTTTCCGCATCTTCAAAAAACATTTCATAAAAATCACCTAATCGATAGAAAACTATACAATCTGGATACTGGGCTTTAGTCTCTAAATATTTTTGAATCATCTTTGAGTATTTGTTGGTTTCCATTACTTTGTTCTTCCTATTAAATTACCATTTTTGTAATCAGTGATTTCACAGTCTATAAATTTTCCAATATTCAATTTGGTTACTGTTGATTTTGCAATTTTTACTACTTTGCCACATTGTGCCTTTGCTAAATAAAATAAGTTATTTTCTCCATCTATTAGTACTCGCTGTGTAGAGCCAATCATCTTTTCAAAGAGTTTTGTACTGATTTCATGTTCGATGGCTAACAATCTATGTATGCGCTCACGCTTAATTGATATAGGTACTTGATTTTCCAGCTTGTCAGCTATAGTGCCACGTCGACGACTATACATAAATATGAATGCGTTGTGATATTGCACCTCTTTAACCAATTGCTCTGTCAATAGGTAGTCCTCCTCAGTTTCTCCAGGGAAACCTACGATTATATCAGTAGACAGAGTAATGTCTGGCATTGCTTCTTTTATTTTTCGTATTAGATTAAGATAAGATTCACGGTCGTAACTACGATTCATCGCTTTGAGTATTTTGTTACTTCCTGCTTGCACTGGTAAATGTAGAGTTTTGCTAATTTTAGGATTTTTTGCCATTACTTCGATTAATTCATCACTCAAATCTTTTGGGTGAGAAGTCATAAATCTTAACTCAAAGTCTCCTTGCAAATTAGCAATATTATCTAATAATTTTGGAAATGTAACTCCGCCTGTGCTACCGTCTCTACCATAAGAATTTACATTTTGTCCAAGCAAAGTAATTACCTTGTATCCCATATCAATAAGATTTTTTACTTCACGGTAGATTGTCTTTGGAGCACGGCTAATCTCACGCCCCCTTACATATGGCACAATACAATATGTACAAAAATTGTTACAGCCGTACATAATATTTACATACGCATACAAAGAATTATCACGCACAAAATGCATTTTGGTAGCGCTTTCCATATAATTTTTGTCTTGAATGACTTTGTTACAGAACTTCTTTTGCTTCAAAAATTCGTCAAGATATTCTCCAAAAAATTCTACATTATTTGCTCCAAACACTATATCAATAAAGGGAAATTTTTTGCGCAAAATTGAAGCCATATCTGCTTGTTGAGACATACAGCCACATACGGCTACGATTAGGTCTTTTTTTACCTTTTTGATAGGTTTGACAGCACCTATGTTACCCATTATTTTTTGTTCGGCGCTCTCACGTATGCAACAAGTATTGAATACGATAATATCAGCTTTCTCTACTTCGTCAGTGCGAATGTAACCCCTATCCTCTAGCATACCTGCGATTTTTTCTGATTCGTGCACATTCATTTGACAGCCATATGTATAAATATAATAGTACTTTTGCATAAAAAATTCTTCCTTCTGTATATCAAAATTTTGCAAACCTATTATACAACAAAACTAAAAATTTATCAATAAAGTTATAATAATTTTTATAATTTGTAACATAATAAAGTCGAGGTGTAAAATGTCGAAATTTAGCAAAATCTGCTTATGGATAACAGTAATTTTCTTCTGCTTACTGATAGCTATTGGTATTTATATTTTTGTTACAAAAAAAAAAATAGGCAATTTAGATGCTCTCAATCTAGATAACCTTAATATTTTTAATACACAAATAAAAATTTACGATGCGTATAACGAAGAGATTACCTCCACCTCATTAGATGGACAACAAACTATAGAATTAGCGGAGTTGCCCACTTTCGTACCTGAGGCATTCATAAGTATTGAAGATAAGACTTTTTTTGAGCATAAAGGCTTGAATTTTGGCAGAATTGTAAAGGCAGGAATTAAAAATATTTTCAGTGGATATGCGCGCGAAGGCGCCTCTACTATTACCCAGCAATTAATTAAAAATATATATTTGACTAGTGAAAAAACGATGTCAAGAAAAATTCAAGAAGCATATCTAGCACTAAAACTTGAAACTATGTATGATAAAAATAAAATATTAGAGACCTATCTAAATGTAATATATTTTGGTAACGGTGCTTATGGAATTGAAAATGCTAGTAATATATTTTTCGATAAATCTGCTACCGAGCTAACTCTTGCAGAATCAGCGACACTGGCAGGAATTATCAAGTCCCCTAAGACTTTTTCCCCTATTTCTAATGCTGATAATTGTATAGAACGAAGAAATCTTGTGCTAAAAAATATGCTAGATGACGGCAAAATTAGCACTGATGAATATGAGATAGCGATTAATGAACCACTAGAAGTCAACACTAAATTCCAAGGCGCAAATTTTCTAAAAGAAATATATGCTGAGGCGACAGAAAATCTAAATCTAAGTGAACGAGATATATCCAATTCTGGATACAAAATTTATACTTCTATAAACCCCGAGTTACAAGATAGTATAGTAAAATTAAGAGATACCGAGAAGGAAAATTCTGCACTTGTAATTGATAACGAAAGTGGTAACATAGTGGGTATGTTTGGTGATATTAGTCTAAAGCGACAACCTGCTAGTACTCTAAAACCTTTCGTATGCTATGCCCCTGCCTTTGAATTTGGTAAATTGTCTCCAGCCACTCCAATAAATGATGAGCCAACGGATTTTGCCGGATATATACCAAAAAATGCTGGTAATAAATACCTAGGTTGGACAGATATTCGTACTGCTCTATCTCACTCACTTAATGTCCCCGCTGTTAAGGCGCTTAGTTATGTTGGAGTAGATACTGCGGTAAATTTTGCGAATAATTTTGGGCTAAATTTAAGCGAAGATGACAAAAATTTTGCCCTAGCACTAGGGGCCACTCGAGATGGTATCAGCATAAAATCAATCGCACAGGCATATTCAATTTTGGCAAATTTGGGTGAAAAGCAAAATGTCGGTATTATAAATAAAATAACCGACACAAATGGTAATATATTATATGAAAAAAGCCTTGATAAAAAGAGAATTTGCTCAGCCGAAACATCATATTTAATAAATGATATTTTAAAAGACACTATTACTGAGGGCACTGCAAAAAAATTGCAACCTCTATCATTGCCAAATTTATGCGCAAAAACAGGTACTGCAGGCGCTCAAGACGGCAGTAATACTGATGCTTGGTGCGTAAGTTATACCCCACAATATACTGTGCTGAATTGGTATGGTAATTCATCAGGAGATAAAACTTTAAACCTAAAAGCGACAGAAAATGGCGGTAATCTTGCTACAAAACAAAATGCAAAAATTTGGGAGAAATTACGCTCAAAAGTAGATACTAACCTAGACTTTACAAGACCTGAAAATATAGTTGAAATTGCTCTAGACAGTGTATCTTTAGAAAATCAATTAATGGAATGTGCAAGTGAATCTGCCCCAGAAAAATATCAAATCAAGGCACTATTTAACCAAAAATTTTTACCTAAAAATAAAAGTACAAGATTTGAAATTATTACCACACCTACATTAAATATGGCAGAAAAAAATGGCAATCTAATACTAAGTTGGGACGGAGAGAATTTGTTTAACTACAAAATTATTGCCAAGGCAAATGGTCAAGAGATTGTAATCGACATGCTGGAGGGAATAAATGATAAAATGAGTTATGAGCTTTCAATACCTACACAGAATACTGACTTTTACCTTACTGTACAATTTAAGCATTCTCACAAATTCGCTGAAAGTACCAATATAGTTAAATACTATGATGCAAATTTAGAGAATAAAAAGTCTTCTAACTTCTTTAAAAATTTATTTGGAAAAATAAAAAAGTCAGGCTAATCTTACATCACCTGACTTTTCTTTTTAGATTTTGACTTTGGTTTTATCTTGAGTGGTACCTCTACTTCCTCGGTATTTTGCGAAGTACTTTCGGGCAATAATAAATATGGATATCGATTACGTTTTATTAATAGCTTGGTACGATAATTTTTTGAGAACAGAGCAAGGAAATTCTCTGCTCCAATTTTAATAGCATTACCAGTTTTTTGAGCCCAATTTTTTAATTTTATGCCACAAATATTCACTATGCTTTCAATTTTATTTTTGTATCTATATGATATCCAAAATGCGATAATCATTAAAATGATTAAGATAGCCCATACTGCAATGCCCCAAGGCTCGTCATAAGGGATAATAGTACCACTGCCCAAATAGCAAGTCATAACTATGCCAATAGGTCTTGTGATTAAAATAGTAATAAGGAAAAACCTATATGACATTGCTGTCATTCCTGCGATTAAGCAAAGCACATCATCTGGGAATACTGGAAATAGAAGCATTAAAAAGAACATATATTTGCCCTTGTCATAGAGCAAATTACCGTACTTCTTTACATTTTTCTCCCCTACTATCCAAGCGACAACACGCTCGCCCAACTTATCACCTATTACGAACGCAACAAGTGAGCCTAGCAATATACCTATTAAACTAAGAATGGTAGCTATACCAGGGCCAAAAAGCACGGTACCCACAAGAGTAGTAACAATTGCTGGTACTGGTATAAAGGTAACCTGCAAGAACTGAATAAGGACATAAATTATATATGCCCAAAATCCAGTAGAGGCAATGAGTTCTCTTAAGTCATCAGGGTTAGATAAATACTTAAGTAAGTCGAATATTACAAATAGACAATAACCCCAAGAAAATAAGGTAACTAGTACTATTATGACCAAATCGGCTTTTAACCAGCCAGATTTATTTTTAAAAAAGCTTACTACTCCGAGGATAAGTAGTAATATGGAGCCGACGATAACCCATACAGTCCAATGCCCCAAATTAGGGCGCAAAAAAGCTATATAACAATATATATTAGCAATTATCATCAGTATATTGCTAATAAGCATTGTTACATTACTGAAAGAATACTTTATATCTTTTTTTGCTGTAGAATTTTTATCTAATTCGTTACTCATAATACCTATTATAAAATTTTTTGATATTTTTGTCAATCCAATCTTGATTACTTTACAATTAAAATTTGATATGGTAAAATAAATTATATTAATTATTTTGGGCAAAATGAAATCTGCGTATACAAAAAAGGAGGATTTTGTAGATTGAATGAAAAAATTTTGGATATTCAAAATCTCAATAAATCATATGGCAAAAAACAAATTTTAAACAACTTGAGTTTTGAAGTTTACGCAGGCGAAATATTTGGATTTATAGGGCCAAATGGAGTCGGTAAATCAACTCTTATAAATATTATATGTGGCTTAACTTCAATTGATACAGGTCAAGTGTCTATATGTGGGTATTCTATCAAGACTGAGCCTAAGAAAGCTCTCAAGCATGTAGGTGCAGTGGTAGAAAATGCCAATCTTTATCAATTTATGACAGGATATCAAAATCTGCAATACTACGCAGGGCTTGCCAAGAATGTAAAGAAATACGACATCGATAAAGTGGTAAAAATGGTAGGCTTAAGTAATAGTATCAAGCAAAAAGTAAAGACCTATTCTTTCGGTATGCGTCAAAGGCTACTACTAGCCCAAGCAATACTTACCCACCCTCGCCTATTGATATTAGATGAACCTACCAATGGCCTAGATGTCAACGGTATTATAGAATTGCGTCAATTACTAAAATTATTAGCCAAAAAGTATAATGTAGCGATATTTATATCCAGCCATATTTTGAGCGAAATCGAGCAGACTTGTGACACTGTAGCAATATTTGACCACGGAGCTATACTGGAGATGCGTACGCTAGACAATTATGCTAAGGGTTCTAATAAGTATATCAAAATTTATGTCAACTACCCTAATTTTTCAGCTAAACTCTTGAGCCTGAAGTTTGGTATTAAAGCACAAGTAGTAGACAATGCTGTACTGGTACCATATATGCCCGACTTTTTGGATAGATTTGTCGATGCCCTAAAATCACGAGATGTAAAAATCATAGGCACCGAAGTCGTAAGCGACAGTCTAGAAAATTTTTACTTAAATACAATAACAAATGCCACTACAGAATAAAAATAGGAGATATTTATGTCAATATTTAGATTGATTCGAGGGGAAATGCAAAAAATTCTTTTGCGACCTTTCATGTATATAATCACTATTGCGCTTGTACTAGCACTTTTTGGCTCAGTAGCATTATTCCAAATGACAGATAGACAAACTTTGGGATACACTATATCAGGTAGCACTAAGTCAGAGGTATACACAAATTTTCTTTCTAACACAAGTATAAATAAAAATATTGCTGATAAAAAAATAGATACAGCGTTAGGGCTTGTTGAGACTTATAGCGCTATAAACGCTACCCCCTCTACTTCGGTAACCGCAAAAATAAAATCGCTACTAAATAGCGCTACTGGTGAACTGGTTGTCTACCAAAATAATATTCAAAGCATATCAAGTAATGAAACAGATTTGAGTACGGTAGAGCAAAGTCGACAGAATTTGATAACAATTAGCGAGCAGATCCAGTCCACCTTCGTAGATGCTGTACAAGGTGATATTTTATCAATTCTAATTACCAAAAATAGTTTTGATACTTTTGTTGGTTTAATAACTCAAGCCAATAACTTCTTAAATAGTGCCATAGACACTAATAACTTAGATGACCACAAATTAATATTAAATAATTTGACCAATGTAA
>CALWKL010000054.1 GCA_944381255.1 uncultured Clostridia bacterium
AGAGCTATCTTTTGTCTCAAAATCCTCAAATCTAGATAACTTAAAGTACACAGAATTTGTAGTACTCCAATCAGATAGCATAAAGCCATACCCTGCATCTAGCATATCAATATTTATTGAGCCAGAATAAGTGCTGATAGAGTTGGTCCCCTTCAATTCCCAGTAAGAAGCATAAAGACTAGCACGCCCAGAATTATTGGTACTAAAGTTTAGAGTACCACGAATATTTTTTATAGATGCACTTCCGTTGGTAGATTCTACTACATAGTTTACCGTATAGCCCTCTACATTATTTAAGTCAATATTACCATTCACTGTACTTACAAAAATATCTTTATAAACATTGCTAATATTAACAGAACCATTCACGCTATCAAACATAGACTCTCCATACAGATAGTCAATATTTACACCACCATTACCAGTAATAGAAGCGACTACTTCATTAGCCTTGTCCACTGATATTGAGCCGTCTACATTATCAAAGAATAGATTTCCACCGATTTCACCTACATCGAGAGAACAATTCTGTCCCTCTAGTACCACGGTATTGGTAATCATATTACCTTTGATTAACCCTGCGTTTGCTTTGATAAGGGCATTACCATATATTGTATCAAAGTAAATTCCTGAGTTTAGCATATTGTCGATTACAAAATCATTTGATTGAGTCTCACTACCAATATTCTTGAGGTAAGCATTGCCAAGCCCACTCGTAATATCAATCTCTACATCACAAGTTAAGTCCTTTGTTACACTCAAATTACCAGATTGCTTGTTTACAATCAATGAATCTGCAATGTTTACATCTTGAATGTATGCTAGACCACCACCCAAATTCAAGGTAACCGAATTAAAGTTTAGACAATGACTAGAGTTAGATACAGCCTCACCTAGCACCACCTTGCCACCATTAGTTTTGATGACAAAGTTTTTGTCCTTTAGCGTATCTTCATCCAAGTATACATATATGCTAGAATCGATTTTGCTAATCCACCCTGTAGGCTCAGACATATATACACTTAGATAATTTCCATCTTTGCGCTCTTCAAACATGTATTTAGATAATTGGGCAGTAGTTACCTCATTGTTAGAAAAGCCCATATAGTTTCGCATTACCTTGATATCTATACCATTATCGGTATGCGCATCTTTAAAATTAGTGTTTGAGTAAACATACACGTCCCAATTATTAGTCTCTACATAAAAAGTGTCCACGTTTGCCCACTCTGCCACATTATCCTGGTGATTGATATTGTAGTAGTAAACTGTACTTTTTGAATCGCCACTCACATAGTGGATACCAAATATTGAAAACGAAGGGAATATTACCATTGCACCCATCAAAATAATTACAGCAGCGGCAGCAATAAGCACAACAATTATGAGTATTTTTAGCAAATTTGCAAAAAAATTCATTAAAACCCTATCTCCTTTTGTAATATTTTACTAAAATCGACAAACCAGTGTCAACTATTTTAGTATTGCTTTTATCCTACGGACACCACTGCTACTGCTCTCTTCCTTCAAGATTTTAAATTCACCCAATTCGCCCGTATGGCTAGCGTGCGGACCACAACAAATTTCTTTACTTACATCGCCCATAGTATATACAGTAACTTTGTCTCCATACTTATCGTCGAATAGTCCAATCGCACCACTATTTTTTGCTTCATCTACAGTCATTTCTTCACAAGTAATAGGTAAATCACGCTTAATAGCATCGTTTACCAAATCTTCTACAGCCTTGATTTCTTCCGGTGTCATTTTGTGATCACATACGAAGTCAAACCTAAGTCTCTCTGGAGTAATATTGCTACCCCTCTGCTCTACATAATTACCTAACACTTTTCTTAGACTTGCGTGCAACAAGTGAGTAGCAGAGTGAAGGGCACGCAATTTAGCTTGCTCCTCCTCTGAGTGTGCTTCTGCGACTCCTCCCTTGAACATTGCTCCAGAATTGTCTCTTGACATCTGCTGATGCTCGGCAAAGCGCGCTTCAAAGCCGGCCTTGTCCACTCCTATACCCAAGTCTTTTGCCATATCCACAGTTAAGTCAAGTGGGAAGCCAAATGTATCGAATAATCTAAAAGCATCTTTGCCATCTATACAGTCTCCTGCTTTTAGCCCTGATACTACACGATTAAACTCCTTTATACCAGATTCTATTGCGTGAGAGAATCTCTCGACTTCCTTTTTAATCTCATCTAGTATAAAATTCTCAGTCTTCTCAAAATGCTCAAAATCTTCACGGTAATAGTCGATATAATCTTTTGCCACATCTACTATCCTTTTACCATCTATACCTAGCTTACGAGCGCAATTTGTCGCTCTACGGATAAGACGGCGCAATACGTAGCCTTGCCCTACATTGCTAGGAGTAGTAGGCTGTACATCACCTAGCAAAAAGACTGCTGCTCGAATGTGGTCGCAAATGATACAGAAACTCTTACCAAATTCATTGTTAAAATCAAACTGCTTGCCAGACAAATTCTCTAGAGTCTTGATAGGTTGCTCAAAGCATTCGTTACGAAAAGTTGAGTCATAGCCATTCAGCACGCATTCGATACGCTCTAGTCCCATACCAGTATCCACATTTTTTTGAGGAAGTCTTGTAATAGGAGCCCCAACTTTCTCTACATTGAACTCCATAAATACATTATTCCAAATTTCTACCCATTTACCACAGTCGCAAGATGGGTCGCAGTGTTCACTACAAGCAGGCTTCCCTGTATCATAAAAGATTTCGGTATCTGGGCCACACAAACCTACTCCGCCACCTATCTCCCACCAGTTATCTTTCTTAGGGAAGAAAAATATGTGATTTTCTGGAATACCGCACTCCTTCCACAATTTAGCACTAGTCTCATCGCGAGGCACAGTCTCATCGCCAGCAAATACTGTAACTGCTAGTTTTTCTTTAGGTATGCCTAGCCACTTTGGGTCAGTCAAGTATTCATAACTCCAAGTGATAGCCTCTCGCTTAAAATAATCTCCTACACTCCAGTTACCCAGCATGAAGAACATTGTGTGGTGTCTATTATCTCCAACTTCATCAATATCATTGGTACGCAGACATGGTTGAATATCGAATAATCTACGCCCTAGTGGGTGAGGCTTGCCAGAAAGGTACGGAATGAGTGGTTGCATACCGGCAGTAGTAAATAGTACGCTATTATCTGCGGGTATTAGCGAAGCACCCTTTATCTCTTTATGATCTTTGCTAAGCCAAAAAGAACGCCATTTGCGCATCAAAGTCTTGCCTGTGATTTTTGCCATATTATTACCTCAATATAAAACATAATTATTATACATTTATTATAATATTTTAAGCGTATAAAGTCAATATAAATATTCAAAAATTATGCATACTTTTTATCCAAACTTTGCACCAATTTGTGCATATTACTGTAAATTTTTGACACAATAAAATTACTACGAGGTGCAAAATGGATATAAAAAAGAAAATTGAAGATTTAAAAAAAGACTTTTCTAATACTTGTGATTTGATTACCAAGGAGTTGACGACCAAAGATTCGCAAAAAGTTGCATTGGTATTTATAGACAATGTAGTAGACCAATTGATACTCACCACCAGTGTAATAGCACCTTTACAAGATTTGACCATTACCTCTAGCACTGACATAGCAGACACTGCGATGCAAAGAATTCTCTCATATAGTCAAGTAAGCGAAGTCAAGACTAAAACTGAACTAATCAATGGCATTCTAAACGGTTTTTGCGCAATACTTTTTGAAAGTTCAGAAAAAATTTTGATAGTAAAATGTGTCAAATGGATAGTGCGTCTGCCTGTCGAACCTCCTACTAGCGCGGTAGTCAAGGGTCCTCGAGAGGGGTTTGTCGAAGATATAATGACTAATATATCTCTAATACGCAAACGCTTAAAGACGCCTACATTAAAAATCGAAAATTTCAAAATTGGATGTAAAACTAATAGCGAAGTAAGGCTATTATACCTAGTAGATGTAGCAGACCCTTTGATTATTGATAAAGTGCGTGCAAAATTAAATCAAATCGATATTGATGGTATAGTTGACTCTAATTACATAAGCGAATATCTAAGTGCTGGTAAGCACTACCTATTCAAACAAATTGGATATACCGAAAAGCCTGATATTGCCACGGCAAAAATGCTAGAAGGCAGAGTGGTGATTTTAGTAGATGGCTCTCCTATCGCACTGACTATTCCATTCATATTGCTAGAGGACCTACAATCAAGCAATGATTATTACACAGCGCCTATGCGAGCTACATTCCTAAGGTATCTAAGATTATTTGCAGGGTTGCTTGCCATATTATTGCCTGGTATATATGTAGCAGTACTATGCCATCACATAAAGGTTATCCCAATCAAAATACTCATAACTATTACAAATTCTATACAAGGTATTCCGCTCTCTCCTCTACTTGAAATGTTATTTATCATTTTCCTTTTCGAAACACTTTACGAAGCAAGTCTACGAATGCCGAGATACTTAGGGCTTGCCCTATCTGTAGTCGGAGCACTGATTTTGGGAGAAACTGCGGTAAGTGCAGGACTAGTATCTCCACCAGCAGTGCTAATAGTGGCTATTACTGGAGTAATGAGTTATACTCTGCCAGAACTAACAAGTCAAATATCTCTTCTACGATTGATTTTTACCATACTTGGAGGCTTTATGGGGCTATTCGGTTTAATCTTGGGCACAGTATTCTTGATAGGATATCTAGCCAATATGGATAGTTATGGCTCACCATATCTTGCACCATTTGCACCTAAGATAAAGAGTGATTTAAAAGACGGCTTGATGCGAACTGGCATTCCTAATTTAGACACCCTACCTAAGAGTATAAAAAACAAGAAGAAGAGGAGGACTCAGAATGACCGAACTAACAACTAGGCAATTTATATTCGTATGTCTATTCTTGGGCATTACCTCAAAACTTATGAGTATGCCAGTGGCACTGTACGATTCTGCAAGCAATGATGCAATATGGTCAATATTACTAGGTTTTGTAATAGAGATTAGTTTAGCTATCCTTATATGTTTAGTAATAAAAAAACACCCAAACTCCTCACTATTCAGCCTCTTAAAAAATTCTGTAGGCACTGTTTTGGCATATATAATTCTAATAATACTTTACGCTTTCATTACTATCAAACTTTTCTTTGCTCTAGAAGAAGTCTATACCTTTTTTAAAGAATTCTTATACGACTATTTTAGTCCACTAATGTTTGCACTAGCCACTTTCTTTGTCATCGGGTACCTAAGTTACAAAGGAGCGCGCACCATAGGCAGAGTGCTGGAAATCTTGTTCCCAATTATTATCCTAGGTTTACTTGTTACTGTACTCTCAAATGCTGGCTTTGTCGAATTCAACACACAGATGCCATATTTTAAAGAAGGAATTTTACCAAGTTTGGAAGGCACTTTAAAAAATGTATTTTATTTTGGAAATTCCATTCCTCTACTATTATTCGTTGGCAAAGTCAAGATTAGTAATCATTTTATCCTAAAGTCATCTTTAGCCTACCTAAGCCTTGCCATATTTGTATCAGGATTTTGCTTTGCATACTATGATATTTTTGGACACTCTACCATTTTGGGCTTGTTCGCACTGATTGATTATTCACAATACAACCCTTATATCCTTGACCTACAGAGACTTAATTGGTTAAGTATAATAGTAAATGTTACCAAACTTTTCTGCTCTACGAGTATTATGCTGTATTGCTTAGGACAAATCGGCAAAATGATTACTCACACGCAGTCGACATTTATCCCTATAGTAGTAGCCTGCACAATCAATTTTATTATCGCTACTTTTATTAATTACGAAATTGATGCCATCAAGTATATAGTAACTCATTATGTAAGCTATATCACACTTGCCATTATTCTTCTTGTAGCGATACTATGTATAATAATGATTGCAAAAAGGAGTCAAAATGTCAAAAACACTATTCAATAAAATAATTGTCTATGTTGTAGTAATTTTCTTGCTAATTTTGATGCCTAGCGAAATAAATTTGCCCAATCAATCTACAATCCAAGCAATATGCACAGGACTAGCGATAGATGTAGACCAAAATAATCCAGAAGGGCTTTCGGTAACCTCCCAAATAGTCATTCCTCAAGCAGGCGGACAGTATAAGCAAAGCGTAACAATAGTTACGACAGAGGGCAAAAACCTCCTAGACGCACTAAACAAAATGGATTACCAAATAGGCAAAAAATTGCGTCTATCCCACTGCTGTTATGTAATTATCGGTTACCAAGCCAGTCTACACGACCTATCTAAGACTCTAGATTACTTAGTCCGTGGCAATAACACTGGCAATAATATTGTATTAGTACATACTACCGGCTTAGCACGAGACTTGATAGAAGGAACTACTAGTGTAAATACCAATGAAGTAGACAATCTCCAGACTATTACCAAATACAACGATGAATACCTAGCATCAAATGACGCTAATCTAAAAAGTTTTTTTGATGATTATATGAGTCCACATAGTACTAGTGTAATAAATTGTATAAATCGCACCAAAAGTCAAAGTAGTGGCGACTCTAGCAACAGTGGTGGAAGTGGTAGCTCTAATAGTAGTGGTAGCAATAGTGGTAGCAGTATTGACAGCCAAGCTATTGAAAAAGACACTATAAAAAACAATGGAGAAATATCTATCTTCAAAAAAGGCAAATTGGTCATGGTACTGGATAATGAAATGCGCAAAAAATTTAATTGGCTAGATGACGGTTTACGGGAGACTTCTGTCGTGCTAGAGCATATTGATAGCGAAATTTTTGATGACGCTACTATTGGGTTTACCCTACTAGATAAAGAACTAAAAAGCGATTTTTCTATTCAAAACAATCAGCCCACAGTACATCTAACTCTCAATGTACGGTTGCGTACTGAGATGATTTTGCAAGACAATGGCGAAGTCCTCCCCAACAAAACATACAATGACCAAGTAATTGCCCATGCATTCAATGAATTAGCAAACAATGATATCAATGAAGTAATTGCTCTGGAGCAAGAATACGGATTCGATGTATTCAATTATTATCACGAATTTGAGATGGCAGATTATCAAGGCTGGCAGAAATACCTAAACTCACTAGATGACCCGGAAAACTATATGAAAAATATACAGGTTTTCATCAAGGTGAATACCGATGTCTATGGTATAAGTTCTATAATAAAAAGTTTTAAATAATTTAAAATCAAATAAAACTTAACTTAAAATTAAGTTTATATTGTTGCCTAAAAATTCAAACAATAATCTTTACAATATACTCCTATCACTTACCCTGAGTTTAATTAAAAACTTTAATAAAACTCTAATTTACTATTTTTAATATCTTTACTTAATGCGATTTTATAAAAACAAACCCCCGAGGCATCTCGGGGGTTATGTTATAAATGTCAAGATAAAATATAATACCTAGCATTTCCTTACTGCTCTAACAGTTAGACTAATTAGTCTGCAGAATATGGTAACAATGCCATATATCTAGCGCGCTTGATTGCAGTGGTCAATGCTCTCTGGTGCTTTGCGCAAGTACCCAACTGACGACGAGAAATAATCTTTCCCTTTTCAGTGGTGTAACGACGCAATTTAGCTACATCTTTGTAATCAATTTCCTCAACTTTGTCTACGCAAAATTGACATACTTTACGGCGTTGTTGAGGACGACGACGACGTTGCATATCTTCACCCTCTAGGCGTGCTTTGCGGTCTGCGTGCTCTGCTGACTTTGTAGCTGGCACTTCCTTCTGCTCAGTAGCGTTTACTTCTACTGCAGTTTGCTCTTGTTCTGCCATTTTTTATACTCCTTTTTAAAATTCTAGAAAGGTAAGTCTGTATCATCTACAGGCTCCAATTCGGTAACTTGCTTTGTCTCTACTGGGGCGCTCGTTGGAGCATTGCTAACTCCAGCATCATTAGAACTGCCCTCGCCACGAGGGGTAAGAAACTCTACATCTTCTAGCACGATATCGGTAGCAGTACGCTTCTCTCCATTTACCTCATAACTACGGACTTGCAAAGACCCAATCACAGATACTTTGCTACCCTTGTGCAAGTACTTGCCACAGCGCTCAGCCAGGCCTCTCCAAGCAGTCAGGTTAAAGAAATCTACCTCTCTTTCACCATTTGCATTGGCAAAATTGCGGTTGACTGCAATACCCATACGGCACATAGCTACGCCACTAGTAGTATTACTAAGTTCTGGGTCTCTCGTCAAATTACCTATCAAAAAAACCTTGTTCATACATTTGCTCCCTATTTCTTAATAATCATCTTACGTACGAAGAATTCGGTAAAAGACATTTGCTCCTCAAGCTTTGCTATTGTAGTAGCATCAGCTTGGAAGTTCATCAATACATAATAACCTTCGTTTTTATCCTGGATAGGATAAGCAAACTTCTTGACGCCAATCTTCTCAACAGACTCGACTACGCCACCATTGGCTACGACTACATCACCAAATTTCTTGATGATAGCCTCACGAGTCTCCTCATCAGCGGAAATAGAGATTATGTATAGCATCTCGTATTTGTTCATATTAGGACGACCTCCTTTTGGACTAACGGTCTAGCAAATATTCTGCTAGACAAGGATTACATCAGTAATCTAAGAGAGAGTATAGCACAAGTTTTATTTTTTTTCAATAGTTTGTATACACTTTTTACGAGATTTTTTACAAGTATATACAATATTTTACAATCTAAACTTGTAGTCAATAATTATTTACAAATACTTTCCTATAGATAAAGTTAAAAGTTTAGATAATCAAATCTGCTTAATAATTACACTTTGAAAAATAATTTGAATATTTGTACTAATTTATTTGCAAGATATTATAGATTATTGTATAATATAAGATATAGTACTAATTATAGGAGGTTTCGACTTGCCCAAAACTACGCACGTTGCCTCCGCCATCACGATAGCCGTTGTATCTGGTTTGTTGGTTGCCGCAATTATAAGTACAGTGCTACTAGCGACCTTTTCGTATGGTAGACAAGCCAATACCACTCTTACTTTCGCTGGGAATGTAACTATCGAGGTGTCGGGTGTGAATAGTAATCACATATGGTTAGCATCTAGTAGTAGTAATTCTAGTATTATTAACGATGCTACTATCACAGCACCAGCATACGACGCTATAGGTATCAAAGTTACCAAAGGTCCACAGACCAATGTAGATGTGTATGTGAGAGTCTTTGCAATTGTATATACTACCTATTCTAGTATTCAGCCTATGAGTGTTGTGGCTGGCACTACTACCACACAATATACTGCCCAAGAGCAAAGATTAATAAATAGTGTACCAAGTAGCCATTATTCTGTAGTTTGTAGTGTAATACGCTACGATGCAATACAAACAAGTTTTCAAAATATAATCAGTCAATATTATCCACTAGGTAATTCGCTAGACAATAGTCATTTGGGTGCAAGTATGCAAGGACTAGTAGTAATCACTGCCAAAAATCATACAATAGGCGCACCAAGTGTAACCCTAGATGAATGGAATCAAATTATGCCTGACGCTGAATACCCTACCTGGTAAAGGCAAGATTTTAAGTTAATAAATATCAAAAGAACTCTATTGTTACCCTTTAGAGTTCTTTTTTATAATCAATTTTACAAATTAACACTATACTTTATAAATACTTATTTAACAATATTTGATTAGACAAACTAAATACGATTTAAAATAGCGAGTTTTTATTATTCGCAAACTCAGTACAGAGTATGCTTACAATTAGTATTAAACTAATTACCCATTACCCACAAAAATATACTTTCTTTATAAATAAAAAACAACCCCAATATAGGGTTGCTTTAATAAACTACTCAATTATGCAGAGAAGGCAACAAAGTTCTCAGCCGCAATAACTGAAGTAAGGTCAGCGATGTAAGTGGCAGTAGCTGGAACTGCAGCAATGTAAAGAGTCAATGTAGCACCAGAACCCTCGATAGCACCAAGGTCAGCCAATGTGTAAGCAGTATTAATCCAATCAATTAAGTTAAGAGTACTACTTGCTGCAACAACCTCAGATACATACCAGTATCCACTAGCAGCGGCTGTTGTAGTAGCAGTAAACTGGTGAGTTGTACAGTTGTTGTCTTTAGCAGCATAATTTGGAGATTCTCCGTCCCAAGTTACTAGAGTACCTTTGTTAGAGTAAGTACCATCTGGCGCTTCAGCATCTTTGTAGAATGGAGTAATGCTTCCACTAGCACCAGGTTTAGTAACTCTAATAGCGTATGCAATTCTTACAGAAGTGTTTGAAGAAGCATTAGTTACAACAATAGGCTCAATAGCCACACCTTGAGTGATGTTTGTCAAGTTACCTGAAGTGTCAGCAGAACCTGCACGAACACCATCAGAAGAAATGGTACGAACATTAATCTTACCATTAGTAATACCAGTTGCGGTCAAAGTTACACCACTACCGAAAGTAATGGTGGTAGTAGCACTTCTACCAAATGAGAAGGCTGCCAATACGATTGTAGACGCCAATGCTGCAGCAAGCAATACTGAGAGCACAACGATAGCTACAGTCGAAGTTTTTGTCTTAGTCATAAAGAAAGACTCCTTTTTTAATCTTTTTCCTATTTTTTTGCTGAATACATCTCTCTTATCTTTAGATACATAGATTACAATCACATATCTACTTTAGAAGAGAAGAGATTAATTATTCAAAATTTACAAGCCCATAAAGTATACTGCTATCCAGCGGTGAAGTGTCCCGCCTGCGTGTGGAGAGTGTACATTTTCCACCTCTGTCCAATTTAACAGAGAGCATTTTGGGTAAATAATCTCTAACAATTCCAAAGGTACGGAAGCGAATGTGCCTAAGTCTAAAAACAATGAAGATTTTCAGCATATTTTGAGGTTACTAATGCTCAATTATGTAAAAGATTCATAAGAACTCATATTAAAATTTTCCGTGGTCTAGGGTAAGCAATTTACTCAAAAACCACCGAACTGTATCGCTACAGTGAGTAAAATGCCTATCTTCTAGACTCTTATTTAAAAAATTAGAGTCTATGCATCTCTACTATAATTCGAGCGCCTCAAGAGCAAAACCAAGCTAAAAAGCAAGTAAACAGTAACCTCACTCCTGAGTAGTTTAACGAGATTCCGCTCAACATAAATAGTGTGTACAAATGTAACTATTTATAGAACTAGTTTACCACATTTTTTTATTAAAAGGCAAATAAATTAAGCCATTTTATCAAGAAAATTTAATACTTTATAGGCTCTACATCTATATCAAAGTTACAAGTAATACTAGTTACTGAAGCAACCAGATATCCTAGCTCTGGATTACCCCCTACAGCCTCACCACCAGCGGCACCTAAGGGCGCAGAAATAGACAAAGTTGTATTTTTACCAGTGCCACTATTGAGGGTAGAATCTGCCCCAAAATCAAGGGCAAACCTCCAAGTACCAGCGGTGGTCGCTACCGTAGTAGTATTAGCACTTACTTGAGTAACGCTATTGAAAGAACTAGACCTGCCTGACCCCCAATTTAGTGTAAAAGATGTCAGTCTAAAATTTGCGAGCGACACAGAGGAAACTTCATACTGATTTTTGGCTAGAGAAAAGGTAAGTGTCGCATTGCTGGTGCCTCCTGGATAAACTTTGGCAGGCACGGAGGCAGAGCAAGAAATAGTGCCGATGCTTGCTATTCGAATTGTATTCTGTCCGTAATTGTATACAGACATAGCAGCAAGAGTAATGCTAGCACTCATCGCTACCATTACTACGAGTAGCATTGACACAAATATTATCCATTCTGCTCTACTGAGTACTCTGCGCACTTATTTTCCCCTCCTTTAATAATTATAACTAATCTTAATCAGCTGACAACAATTTAGCAAAGTCTGCATAGTATGATGTCGCTCCAGCACTATTTTGGTCCAATGCATTGAGCCAAGCTAGATACGCATCACTATTAGGATTACCTAGATAAGTATGATAAAATGTCATAGTATCTATACTAGAAATCGTAAATCTCAGCGGTGTAGTAGCCTCATTGAGTTCGGTATCGAATATCAACTGGTTATCACTACCATTGGTTAAATCTACATACTCACCTGGATCTACAGGCTTACTCACAAAGTATGTATTATACCCTGTCGTTGCCGAACTCTCGCTAGCTAATTTCCACTTATTAGTAGAATCACTTGTATCCTCATCGACATAGGTTGTCCAATTACCATTTGAGAATGTACTGCTCTTATTCGGTGCATGACCACCATTGATGATTTGTATAGTAAATACCGTCCTAGTCTGTGAGTTGTTGTACAAAGTGATTGCATTGCTTGAAGTGATAGCCTCCATATCCACACTCTCACCAGTAATACTTACCTTATTAAAGACGTAATAATTATTTACACGAGTCGCCTGAAAGTGATTCTCATCTCCTCCGGTTGAAGGAGGCATACGCCTGTCTTCATCATGGCCAGAGAACATAACAATGGTAGAGTTTGTATTGTACTTTTTAAGGATATTTAGTCCGTCTGTGGTGTACTGACCTAGAGTAGAAGCTCCACTAATGAACATATCACGAGAAGCCCATTCTACTATGAAACCTCCATTTGGATCACCCTTCGCATCAGTAGAATATTGCGCTTGCATCAATTCTACCAAGACATTGCTACTAGTGGCTCCAGTGAGTGCGACAGTCTTATTAGCATCATCGGATTTTATGATTCGATTGTAATAATACCAGCCATTATCCTGACGAACCCAATATGAAGCCCCAAAGGTAACTCCACTAGCTAAGGGTAAAACTCGCATTACGCAATTCATATCATTGGTAACTGAAATAGAACCAGAATTTACTGTAGAGTTCAACTCACCTACACCGCCTACTGTACCTGCATCCAAAGACCTAGCGATATTGATAGCAGCCAAAAGAACAGTAGCCGACAAGCAAACAGTAAACAGCACTGCGGTAAAAACAATCGCTATGGTTAAGGGCATTTTACTTGATTTGGTGCTCAAACGCTAATCCTCCTTGAATTGATAAAAATTTTATACTAATAATAATAAAAAGTAAACTAAAATAGCGGTATGTACGAATTTTTTTTAATTTTTTGTAAAAATTAGTTCATTTTTGTAAAATTTTAGCAATAATTACTCATGCATAAGATTTGCGAACCGAATCTCGTCCTCCTTCTTTTTCCGCTCTCTTGCCTCTTTCTCCGCTTGCCTCTCGTACTCGGTTTTCTTATCCAAGAATTCCTTGTATTCTTCCTCTTGATGTTTGCGTTCAATAAGTATACGTGCAAGCATCAGACCTATCAGCAATGTCAAGAAAACTGCAAGTACTACCACCATATATCTTTGCACAAACATTACCACATATCCTAGCACAGGCACTTGCAAGACCATACGCCCTTTTACCGCAGGGAAATCGATAATGTGTCGCAGATTTTCATACGCTGGGTCAGCAGAATTTGCTCCTACCATAACTATTACGCCACCACCCACGCTCTGTACTTGATGGATATAATCTTTATTGTTGTATGTATAACTTAAGATATCACCGATTCGTATATCACTAATTTTGTCTACTGGCTGGATAACAACGAGGCTCCCTACAGGGATTCTATCCACCATACTATCTGTAGGCACAAGTCCTATTCTCAAGCCCATCAAAAGTCCAAAAGCCACTACGAAGGCTACAAGCAGTACTATAGTCAGCAAAAAGGTATTGATTACATTGATTATGGTAACCCAACGGCTAGGAATTACCTGACTAAATAGATAATTATCTGTAAACTCATTCATCTGGCGACGCTTGTAGTTGCGCAGACGCAGAGTCTCACTACTAGGCTCACTAGCTTGGTTGTACTGTTCCATAATCGCAGGATTTTGTCCTTTTGGTTCTGGATTTTTGGGATCGTACAATATCTCTATAGAATCTACACGGGGCTGTTCAGCATTAATTATCGCTTGTCTTGTAACATCTAGTGGATAGGCGTCTTTCTTGTGATGCTCCGTATTCTTTTTCGCTGAATCCATATATTCTCCTATTTTTCTTCAAGGCTATAACTAATTTTATCAAAATACGACAAAAAACTCAAACAATTAATCATACTTTTTTGCAAAAATATAAGTTTATGTTATTTTGTGTAATTGAGAGGTTTTTATTCTTACGCGCGCGCAACAATTAAATATAATATAAATATAATAAAGGCAAAATTACCAAATTAAAAAATAACAATACTTGAATATTTTTGATACTCAATTAAAAAAATAAAATCTAGATTTAATTAGCTACCAAAAAATTTTTATAATTATTTTTGCTTGCGAAAAGTAAACCTTGGTGTTATAATAATTAATATTATTACTTTTAAGGAGAATTTTTATGAACATTTGGCATGAAATAGAGAAATCAAGAGTAAAAGCTGACAAATTTGTCGCTGTAATTGAGATTGCAAAAGGCAGTAAAGTAAAGTATGAATTGGACAAGGAAACTGGTATGATTATGTTTGACCGTCTACTTTACACCAGTATGGTCTACCCTGCTAACTATGGCTTTATCCCTCGTACACTTGGTGGAGACGGCGACCCTCTAGATGTATTGGTACTTACCTCAGAGCCTCTTATGCCAGGAGTATTAGTTGAGGCACGCCCTATAGGCGTAATAGAAATGATTGATGATGGCGAGGCTGATGAGAAGATTATTGCAGTAGCTGATAGCGACCCATTCTTCACAAATGTCAAGACACTCGATGACCTACCTAAGCACACTTTTGACGAGATGGTACACTTCTTTGCTAGATACAAAGAATTGCAAAACAAGGTTACCGAAATCAAGGGTGTATCTGGTATGGAGGCTGCCAAAAAGTGCATTGAGGAAAGCCTCATCAACTACACTGCAGAGTTTGACCGCAATTAACTTATAAACTAACAAAAAAAATAGGAGAATTATGCAAAAAAGCCAACGATTGGACAATCCTAGTGGTCGTATATATTTTCGATGGCAAGACCAATTTCACGAAGCACTTGCGACACTTATATTACTCTTTATAGTGTTCTTTATGTTTTGTGCAGTATTTTGGCTTAGTAGCCATTATGCAAAGCCCATAGACGGATTGAGTATGCAACCACTTATCAATAACTATGATGTCGCCACTGGTGATATAGCTATTGTGTCTAGTATCATTCGATACACTTACGATGATATACTAATTGTAGATATGAGTAAGTCTAATATTGAGAATTCTTTTGTAAAAGATAAATTGTTAATAAAGCGAGTAATAGCACTTCCAGGAGACACTCTAATGTTACAATGGAACGGTAGCGAGTATATCTTTTATCTTAAAAAGCAAGGCGAAGATAGCTTTACCCCTTTGTATAGCAATGAATATGTACAAAAAATGACCAATGAAGACAAAGCAAATGCTTTCTATAATCAAACGAATTGGACAAATCGAATTGAGCCAAACTTTGATGGCTCTATCACCTTGCCCGAAGGAATGATATTTTTTATGGGAGACAACCGAGATGCAAGTTATGATTGTCGAGAATTCGGCCCAATCAGCACCGATTGTGTAGTTGGAGTGGTAGAAAGTATTTTGAAAAAAGACAGTTTTTGGAACAAGGTATTTAGCATAATTACCCTATTAAATCCTAATCCTACGCAGGCTATAACAAAAGCAGGCTAATATTGCTTGCTTTTTTTATATCCTTTAATAGCGCAAAATAAAGTTTTATTCAATTTTTGATTGCGTTTTGAGAGAAATTTTGATAAACTTGACGCATCAAGAGGTAATAAAAAATGGCTTTTTGCAAATTTAGTAGCGAATATATAGCAAAATCTTACACAATGATTGATAATGTGTTCTTTTCACGCTACCTTCCCTCTACTCCACCCAAACTAACAGCAATTTATTTATATGGGTTGTACCTCTGTGCCACTGAGGATAGCAGGGGTGCCAACAGTAGTATGGAAGCTTTTGCTCAAACACTTGGATACGAAGTCGAAGATATAATTGATGCATACAATTATTGGGAGGAGCAAGGCTTGGTAAGGATAGTATCTACTAGTCCTTTTGAAATACAATATCAGCCTGTGCGTGGTGCTAGCAGTGCTAACAAAAGATTTAGTAAAGACAAATATGCAAGTTTTAACATTCAAGCACAAGAAATAATAACTGAGCGTACTATTACCCCAAATGAATATGAAGAATACTACACCTTGATGGAAGGCTTTAGTTTGCCAGATGGTAGAAAATTAAGCCCAGAAGCATTGCTATTAATAATTAAATACTGTGTGCAAAACAAAGGAGCAAATATTGGGTACCGTTATATCATAGCAGTTGCACAAAATTGGGCTCGTGAAGGATATGTAACACTAGCGCAGATAGAAGAAAAACTTGAAGCCTATTCTACACAAAGTCAAGAAATCAGTAAAATTAATAAAGCCTTGGGCTCTACCAAAAAGCCCGGAATTGAGGAGCACGAATTTTACACGAAATGGACTCAACGGCTAGGATTTACCATTGATGTAATTGTATTCGTTGCCAAAAGTATCAAGAAGGGCGCTGGAATTTCAAATTTTGAAAAACTGGACAAGAAACTTCAAAAATACTATGAGGCTAAATTATTAAGTCAAAATGAAATAGTTGAATTTGAGGCTAATAAAGACAAACTGTTCTCCCTCGCTCGTGAGGTAAATAGGACACTTGGCTTATACTATGAAGATGTAAGCAACCAGGTTGAAACATATATTTCTCCTTGGCTCGCTATGGGGTTTTCGGCAGAAACTATACTAACGATTGCTCAAAACTGCTACTCTAGGGCAAAGCGTACTCTAGCAAATCTTAATGACGAAATAAATATGCTATATGAGCAAGGAATTGTCTCACAAAATGCATATCAAGGCTATCAAGGGAAAATACAAAAAACTCGTGAGCAGATTGCAAATATTCTAAAAAAACTAAATATAGAGCGAAATGTAACTAGCCTTGATATTGAGTTCTGGCAACGCTGGGTAGGCACTTGGGGGTTAGATTTGGAAATAATAGATATTGCAGTAGACTTCGCCGCACAAAGAGGAACCAATCTTTCCTATGTAAACGCCCTACTTGCAGACTGGCATACCCAAGGTATACACACCCCATCTTCAGCACGAGAAGCATTGAGTAAATTCAAGTCTGAACCAAAGCAAGCAAAGCCGGATTCGAAAATTAAAAAGAGAAAATATTCAAAAGAAGAACAATCTGCAATATTTGATAACTTCAACGAAATTGAATTATAATCGGAGAAAAATGTATGAATAAAGCGCAAATAGTTGCAAATGAATTGAGCAAAATAAATATTAGCAAACTAAGGGCGGAATTATTAGCCAAAAACAATTTAATTTTCGCTAGAGAAAATCCGCAATTTCTAAAGTTAGACCAAGATTTGCGCAAATTTAAATTGGAACTATCCAAACAATCTGACAGTAAAATTATTACTTCTATACATACAAAAATAAAGAAATTAGAGCAACAACAAGACAAAATATTGGCAACACTCAAGCTCTCTCGGGCAGACCTTATGCCAAAATACTCGTGTACTATTTGCCAAGATACTGGTTATATTGATGGCCATATGTGCTCTTGCCTATCAAACCTAGTCCAGAATGCTCTAGCTAGACAAAGTGGTATGTCTAGTGTACTAAAGTACTCTTTTGACACCAGCGACACTAAAATTGTGTCGTCAAGCCCAAGTCTTAAAAAGGCTTACACTATAGCCAAAAATTATGTAGACAGTTTCCCTGATTATAAGTTTAAAAATCTCATATTTTTGGGTAATGTAGGAGCAGGCAAAACATATTTGATTGAATGTATATGTAATGCCTTACTGGATAAAGGATTTAATGTAGTGTTTAGCACAGCATATGATTTGAATGAAACGATGCAAAATTCTTTTTGGAGCAATTCTTTAGAAAGGCAAGCCATACTAGCTCCTTATTTTGAAAGTGATTTACTAGTAATTGACGACCTAGGCAGTGAGCCTATTCTGCGAAATATTACAGTAAATAATCTATTTACCGTACTTAATAAACGCGAATCATTAAGTCTACCTACTATTATAAGCACA
>CALWKL010000055.1 GCA_944381255.1 uncultured Clostridia bacterium
TAATAAAAATAAAAAGAGAATGCTTTGTAGCATTCTCTTTTTTTTATCTACTATATTCGACTTTAGGGTTTTTGTCTTTATTAGCTTTCTTTTTATCCCAAATTTCAAATATTTTAATACATGCTAAACTTATAAATACAGACATTAGCGAGTTTGTTACAATGTATAATGCAAATGCGGTAGAATAGAATAATACAAATATAATCATAATTATAGGCATAATATACTTTAATGCATTCATTCCTTTTGTTTGTTGAGCGTTGCTAGCATCTTCTTTTCTCTGCCCATTTACAAATTTTCCATTTACAGGTTCTTGTTTCTTTTCTTTTTTTGTTAATGTGTTATTTTGAGTAAGCATAAAGGAGAAGTATGTAATTACACCAGCTAGTATTGCTAAAATAAAATATCCATTCCAACTTGAGTATTTTTGTTGAATATCTTCAGTTACAAAATTGTATTCTCGACTAATTTCATTAATTCTGTCAGGATTTTCGCCAAATTTACTTCCTAGATTAGCCATACTGTAGAAGTCATTAAAATTACCAAATCCAGATTGATATGTCTCTGGGCGCCAAATGCTATCTACCCATAACCAGCTGTCTTTTATTTCCTCGTATTTTGTTGCAACGGCTTGTTGTGCTATTTGTAGCACCTCAGCATATTCGTTGGTTACCACTAATTCATATGCTTTTGCATTTACTTGCTCTTCAGTAGGTTCAGCAGTTCCGGCATCAATTAAAGTTTGCTCAGCTTCAGCTTTATAATTTTCTATTTCAGCATTAATTAACTGATTGACTTGTGCATATTCAGTTATACTGTCATCAGTTTTTTGCAATTCTTGAACAAAAGTTGTTTTATAAGTTTCTTCCAAAGTTTCGTATTGTTTATAAGTTTTATCTTGAGAAATTTCGGCTAATCCTGTAAATAGCGTAAAGAATATAAACAAAGTCAAAGCCATATTGATAAACATACTAAGACAAGAACCGATTACATTATAGCCTTCCTTCTTATATAACGCCATAGTTTTCTTATTCAACAATTCTCTGTTATTTCCGTACTGCTTTTGTAATTTTTGAATTTGAGGTTGTAATCGTTGCTGTTTCATCATACTGTCTCGGCTTACTTTTCGTTGCCAAATATCCAAAGGTGACAATACAAGTTTTAATATTATGGTAAAGACTATAATCATCCAACCATAATTAGGTATAAAGCTAAAAAGATTTATGATTGGGGACCACATATCCATAGTCCAACCTGCTAGTAAATTCATAAAAACTCCTTTATTTTATCGTTTTTTTATATAAAAATGCTGTTTTTGACCAGTTTTTGTTCAATTTTTAGTACGAATTAACCCTCATTCAAAAATAAAATCTCGGCTCTCATCGCGTTTTAAATAGGTAAATTTTTGTAAATTTTTGCGAAAAACTACTTTAATTTATTAATAAGTGAGTAAATTCGGTCCAAATCATCTTGATTATAATAGTCTAAGTAGATTCTTCCTTTTTTGTCATTTCCTAAAATTGTTACTTTTGTACCAAAAACTTGTTGTAAATCTTCTTTAATAGATAACAATTCCATACTCAATGGTGTAGATTTTTTAGTCATTGTAACTTCAGGGCGAAGAGTTTCTTGTACTGTCTTTTCAACATCTCTTGCCGTCATTTTATCATCGCAAGCCTTCTTTGCTAATACAATTTGCTGTTCTCTTGGCAAAGTTATTATTGCTCTTGCAATCGCTGGTAGCAATTTACCTTTTTCAACCAAAGTCAACACTTCTGGCTCCAATGATAACAAACGTAAAGTATTTGCAACTACTGGCCTACTTTTACCGATTTTTGCTGCAACTTCATCTTGCGTAAAACCGTAATTGTCAATTAATTGTTTTATCGCCATAGCTGTTTCTATAGGATTCAAGTCTTCTCTCTGCAAATTCTCAATTAGCGCAATCTCACGAATTTCTCTATCATTATAATTGCGTACTATAACTGGTATTGCCTTCAAACCTGCAATTTTTGCGGCTCTATAACGTCTTTCGCCAGCAATTATTAAATAGTTTTCACCTTTTGGAACAGCAATAATCGGTTGTATTATGCCGTGTTCTTTTATTGATTGGGCAAGTTCTTTTAAGGCTTCTTGATTAAAATTTTTTCTAGGTTGGTCTGGATTAGTAATAAGTTTGTTAATAGGTATTTGACGAGTAGCGTTTGTACGTATTTCCTCGTCAGCTACCTTTAATTTTTGTTCTAATACTTCTTTTTCTTTCAAAAATTTCGTGTCGTCAACTTTTTCAACAGGCACTTTCTTTTGATACTTTTCAAGCAAACTATCCGCATTATGCAGAATATCTAGTTTTTTCTCCTCTGTTTTAGGCTTTTGTGGTTGTTCTTTTTGTACTGTTTTATTTTCATCATATACAGCGAAAAGCGAACTTAAACCTCTTCCTAATCCCTTACTCATTATTTAATTCCCCCTTAAAAATTTGTCTTTTATCCTTTAGCACCCCACTATCTTTATTGCGCCTCAAAAATTCTCGAGCCAAGTTATTATATGCTATGCCTCCAGTACTTCTGCTATCGTAAAGATATATTGGTAACCCATGACTTGGGGCTTCTGCTAATCTAACATTTCTAGGAATTACAGTTTCGTATACTAATTTACCAAAAAATTTCTTTATCTCATCAGCAACTTGATTTACAAGATTACTACGACTATCTTTCATCGTTAGTATTACACCTTCTATTTCAATTGTAGGATTATAATACTGTTTTACCAAACGTACGGTGTTCATTAGCTGACTCAAACCCTCCAAAGCATAGAACTCACATTGTATTGGTATAATTACACTGTTTGTGGCTGTTAAAGCATTTACCGTAATCAAACCTAATGAAGGAGGGCAATCCATAAAAATGTAATCATATTTGTCTTTAATACTATCCAATTGAGTCTTTAGTACTTTTTCCCTGCCTTCCATTTGTACTAAATCTACTTCTGCTCCAGCCAAATCTACATTGCTCGGTACTAAATCAAGACCTTTTATTGAAGTTTCTTTTATTATATCATCTATTTTGTATTCACCTGTAATCACATCGTAAAAGGTTAACATATCAGGTGTTTTTTCGTAACCAACTCCTGTTGTGGCATTCCCTTGTGGGTCCATATCTACAAGTAGAACTTTTTTCCCATATGCTGACAAATAAGTTGCTAAGTTAACACATGTAGTAGTTTTTCCCACACCACCTTTTTGGTTGGTAAATGCAACTATCTTACTCATCTTTCTCTCCTCTTTAAGTGTTATTAGATTATACCATACATAATTTATTTTAGCAATAAAATTATTGTATTTAAAGTTAAAAAAGTTTAAAAAATATGCAATTTTTGTCTAAACGTTACTTTTGGCTTATCAATTTGTTTTTGTTTCACGTGAAACAATTTACCAATGTAAAAATAAAGAATGTTTCACGTGAAACATTGTATTATAATGAATTTTACTATAAAAATTAAAACACTTAATAATAGATATATAAAGTACGATATTTTAATATTTTTATATAAAGCACAATGATATTTTAATATATAATTGTTATTAATGTTTCACGTGAAACATATTCTATAGAGTAAAGTCGCTTTAAATAGTTGTAAACAATTGTTAGTATTTTAACGCT
>CALWKL010000056.1 GCA_944381255.1 uncultured Clostridia bacterium
AGTGAGTATGTCGCTATGGGTTTAACCGTACAAGATGCGCAATTACTCACTGCTGAGCGCAAAATATCTGACTTTTTTGAGGCTGTACTAGCTGAATTTAACGAACCAAAATTTGTCTGCAACTGGATACTTGCTGAAGTATTTAAGAAGTTAAATAGTGTAGAAGACGAGGATAAAAATATTTCCATTGACCCAACTGCTCTAGGTAAGATGCTACGTATGTACAAGGCAGAAGAGATTAACCAGGCAGGTGCTCGAAAAGTATTTGAGGTTTTATGGAATGAGGGAGGCGAGCCTCTCGAAATCGTAGATAGATTAGGACTCAAACAGATGAATGACTCTGGGGCTTTGCGTGCTGTAATTGAGCAGATAGTAGCCAACAATCCAAAGGCTCTCGAAGAACTCAAGGCTGGTAATCAAAAGACTATGGCATTCTTCGTCGGACAAGCGATGAAAGCAACACAGGGCAAGGCGAACCCCAAAATGGTAAATGAAATCGTAAACGAGTTGATTAAGTAGGAGAATTAAAATGGAATATGATGAAAACAAAGAATATATTATGATGGAGCCACCTATTGATGAATTGACTGCTAAAGTGGGCAATAAATTCAAACTTACTTGCCTAGTAGCCAAACGTGCTAAGCAGTTGAATAGCGAGTATCTAATGGGTGAGCCAAGAGATAAAGACCCTAAAGTTATCTCCATAGCTGCAGAAGAGATTTATGAGGGAAAAGTTAGAGCTGAGGACTCAAATTATTAATAAAGAAAAGGAAGAGTGATATGATTGCCGAAGTCATTGTTGATATTACGAATGATCAAGTAGACAAGGTTTTTGATTATATCGCTCTTTTTGATACTGTACCAGGGCAAAGGGTGAATGTTCCTTTTGGAAAACGCATCATCGAAGGTTATGTATTAAGGCTTAAGGAAAGTAGTGATTTAGCCCCAAAGTTATTAAAAAGCATAATTAGTGCAAAAGATGACTATCCAGTAATTTTGCCTGAATTTTTAGCAATAACTCCACAAATGATTAAGTTATTTCATTTGCGAAATATTGATTGTATGAGGCTATATATACCAGCACAGTTGCGTAGTGGTCGTGCTAAGCCCTTGTACATTAGATATGTAACTCCAAGTGCAGATTTTAACCCAGATGAGATGTTACTCTCTGTTAGGAAAAATGCAACGAAATTGCAATCTTTGATATCAAATCTTATAATTGGAGAGAGTTACCCACAGGCTGAATTAAACAAAAAATATGGTGCTAATAATGTACAAAAACTTATCGATGTTGGAGCATTAGTCCAGACTACTGTAAATAAACTTCGTGCGCCCAAAGTAATAGAGAGACAGGACAAGAAGGTTACCCTTACTCAAGCGCAACAGTCAGTGGTAGATGGAATACTTTCTCAAAGAGAGAGGGTGCATTTGCTATTCGGTGTTACAGGTTCTGGCAAGACTGAAGTATATATGCATATTATTGATGCCGTACTAAAAGAAGGCAAAACCGCTATTTTGTTAGTTCCTGAGATTGGCTTGACTCCCCAAGTTTTATCTACATTTATGGCTAGATTTGGAGAAGAAGTTGCAATACTACATAGTGGACTATCCAATGGAGAGCGATTTGATGAATGGCAAAGATTACGCACTGGTCTAGCTCATATTGCAATAGGAGCAAGGAGCGCGATTTTTGCTCCACTCAAAGATTTGGGCGTAATTATACTAGATGAAGAGCATGACCCAAGTTACAAAGCAGAATCAAATCCTCGATACACTACGCACGAAGTGGCGATTTTGCGTGGACAATACAATCATTGTCCAGTAATATTTGGCAGTGCAACTCCTAGTCTAGAGTCCTTTACAAAAGCGAAGAATGGAGAGTACATCTTACATAGTTTACCCAATCGCGCAAATTCAAAGGCGATGCCTGTGATTAAAATAGTGAATATGTGTGATGAAGTAAGGTCGGGTAACACCAGCATTTTTAGTCGTGATTTGTTAGAAGAACTGGACAAATGCATTTTAGAAAAAAATCAAGCAATGCTATTTTTAAATCGTCGAGGCTTTTCTAGTTATATGATATGCCGAGAGTGTGGATATGTGGCTAAATGTCAAGATTGCGATGTGTCTTTGGTATATCACAAAGAGGATAATGAACTTAAGTGCCATTATTGTCATCGACGCTACAAAATGCTAGATGCATGTCCAAAGTGTGGTAGCACATATCTGCGTATGGGGGCAATCGGTACGCAAAAAGTGGTGGAAGAGCTTAGGCAACATTTTCCAGATGTTACAATCTTGCGTATGGATTTTGATACCACAAAAAATAAGAATGATTTGAATAATTTGTTAGAAACTTTTGGCAAAACTCGACCATGTATATTGGTAGGTACGCAAATGATTGCCAAAGGCCATGATTTTCCTAATGTAACTTTGGTTGGTATTGTCAACGCTGATATGGGACTGCATTTTAGTGATTTTCGTGCGCCTGAGAGGACTTTTCAACTAATTACACAAGTAGCAGGCCGAGCAGGCAGGGCGGACAAGGAAGGGCGAGTGATTTTGCAAACTTATACACCTAGAAATTATGTGTATCATTTTGCTTCAAATTATGATTATTTGGGTTTTTATAAGAAGGAAATCAATTTGCGTGAGGTTACTGCTTTTCCTCCATTTACAAAAATCATACGAGTGTTAGTCGTCTCGCCTGACCAGATGGAAGCGCATTCTGCTACAAAACGAATGTTTGACGAGTTTGTAACCTATAAAAAGCAATTACCAGGCGAAGTCTTATATTGCAAAGCGATGGCTTCCCCTGTAAGTCGAGTGGAAAATCGTTTTCGATACCAGATAATACTTCGATTCAAACTTGAGCATCAACAAGAAATCTTGGATAAAATTTATCAAATTGTAGCACAAGATTCTCATCAAAAGTGTAGTGTGTTTGTAGAGACTAATCCTAGTAATATGTCATAAAAAAAGGAGAAATAAAGATTAAGGGCAGAGTTATAAAGGCTGTAGGTGGCAATTTTGTAGTAAAAGTCGAAGATAAGACAATAGTTGCCAAAGCCCGTAAAAAATTAAAGAGTGAAAGAGTCAAAGTTGGAGATTATGTAGAGGTAAACATAGAGTTGGGGGTAATAGAGAAACTGTTGCCTAGACAAAATGAGTTGGTGCGCCCACCTGTAGCAAATGTTACTCAAGCATTAATTTTGATAGCACCTGTACCTAAGCCTGACTTTTTGCTAATAGACAAACTACTTATTAAATACTTTTCTTTGGGTATTAAGCCGATACTAGTGATTAATAAAATCGACCTAACAAAAAAAAAAAAATTAATTGCTACTGTCGAGGCTCAATATCAGCCTGTGTGCCAGATTGTCAAAATTTGTGCTCATGACGGAAAGTGTGTAAGAGATACGCTGGAGCCAATTTGCTGTAACGAGTTGACTCTGCTCACAGGACAATCTGCTGTCGGCAAGACCAGTGTATTGAATGCCCTTTTGCCAGATATACACCAGGAGATAGGGGGTCTAAGCGCTAAGACTGATAGGGGTAAGAATACTACTAGGCATAGCGAAATATTCGTATTGCAAAATGGTGGGCTAATAGTTGATTCTCCGGGGTTTAGTGCTTTTGTCTTGGAATCTTTTACCCCAGAAGATATTTTAGATTACACAGTAGAGCTTGCTCATTTTAGCAAAGACTGTAAGTATAATAATTGCAATCATATAGCAGAGAGTCCTACAATCTGCGCTGTTAAACGAGCGGTGGATTCTGGCGAATTGAATCGAGACAGATACATTAGATTTTGTGAAATTTACAAAATAGCAAAAGAAATGGAGGATAAAAAATATGAGTAAAAAAATTATTGTATCACCAAGTACACATCCGTGCCCTTTGGGTGATTTATTAGACTATGCAAAATTATTACTTGCAAATGGCGCTGATTGGTTGCATTGTGATATAATGGACGGTAAGTTTGTAAAAGACAAAACTTTCGATGAGTTGGCTCTATCCCTCGTGGCTAAGAGAATCAATATGACTATAGATGTTCATTTGATGGTGCAGAACCCAATTGCTAAGATTCAAGCATACGCTGCCGCAGGTGCCAACAATATAACGGTGCATTATGAGGCTTTAGATGGACCTATACAAATTATGGAAGCAATTAATAAAATTCACGAAGCGGGGGCTTTGGCTGGTATATCTATAAAGCCTGCTACTCCAGTGTCTAGTATTGCATCTTTTCTTCCTTTTGTAGATATAGTGTTAGTTATGAGTGTAGAGCCGGGTAAGAGTGGTCAGCCTTTCTTGCCTGGTGCAAATTCCAAGATTGCTGAATTACATTCAATACGAGAAAAGAATGACTACAAGTTTCTTATCGAGGTAGATGGTGGCATCAATCGTAAAAATGTAAGTACGGTTATTTCTTTGGGTGCTGATGCTGTAGTCTTGGGTAAGGCTATGTACACAGCCGATGACAAGGGGGACCTAATACAATATATAAAATCGCTAGGGAATTAGATTTTCACAAAAAAAACTCCATTTTCATAATATTAAGAAAAGGGGGTTTTTCTTTTGCGTATAATTGTTATCAAAGCACCTAAATTCTTAAGAGGTTTATTTCGGCTTATATTTAGTAAGCAGATTTTAAAAAGTAGTTAAGTAAAAAGATTTTAAGTAAAGGAAAAGACCTAGATAATTAATCTAGGTCTTTTCATCTAATAGGCAGATTAGTTAGCCTTCATTTTTTTGATGCAACGAGTGCACAACTTCTTTTTGCAAGTGTTGCCTTGCTCATCTGTCACAGTGACTGTCTGTAAGTTCACGTGTTTAGGTGACAAAGTGCGACGCTGTACCCATTGACTTTGGCGGTGCACTTGATTAGCAGCCATCTTGGTCTTGCCACAGTTTTCACATTCTCTACTCAATTTAGGTTCCTCCTGTGAGATTTGATATCTATCATGTTTA
>CALWKL010000057.1 GCA_944381255.1 uncultured Clostridia bacterium
TAGTGCATTGTTTATAGGCAAATACACAACTGCAAGCACTATAGAAATACAAACTATAATGCTAATTAAAATTATTGATATATATGTGTACTGCGGAAAGCGAAGTTTATTCTTTGCTACACTTACCTCATTATTCTCTTTTGACAAGCGCTTATCCTCCGTTTTTCTATTCTACAGTTATAGACTTAACTTAATATTTTGTAGATTTTTGTAGAAATTTGTCTACTTTAGTGTACCACTTAAGCCCCCTTTTATCCAAATGATTTTTAGTGATTTTAGAGTATTTTTCTTTTCTCAGCATGTTTAGAAATTATATTTTATAATTTTACCATAATAATTGATAATGAATTAAAGTTGGTTTTAAAAAAAGTTATTTTTAATTTGTACTTTGCGTTTTTTACTATTTTTATTAAATTACCTTTCAATTTACAGACACTTGCTTAAATTCATTTGATAAAAGTCTACCAAATAGGTTATAATACTCTTATATTAAAAAAAGGATATTATTTAACTATGAGTATAAAATTTGTCCAGTACGGTTGTGGGAAAATGGCAAAATACACCATTCGCTACTGCCTCTCAAAAGGATACAAATGTGTAGGAGCCTTTGACATAGATGAGTCAAAATTCGGTACCGATGTAGGTGAATTTGCTAATGTCGGCAAACTCGGTGTCAAAATCGAAAGTGCAAAATGCGATATGGTAGCAAGGTTAAAAAAGCTCGCTCCCGATGTCGCTATCGTAACTACTATGAGTCTATTATCTGACTGTGCAGAGCCTCTACTTGCATGTGCTGAGGCAGGGGTAAACGCAATCACTACTTGTGAGGAGGCATTTTATCCTCAAAACAGTAACCCAAATCTTTTTGCCCAGATAGACAAGCTTGCGAAAGAAAATGACTGTACTATTACTGGTGCAGGATACCAAGATGTATTTTGGGGAAACTTGATAGTTACACTAGCTGGTGCTACTCATGAGATTACTAAGATTCAAGGTAGCAGTAGTTACAATGTAGAAGACTATGGTATAGCATTAGCTAGAGCACATGGAGCAGGCCTTACCCCAGAAGAATTTGAGGCACAAGTCGCTAGTGCAGATAACATCAGTGAAAATGAGAGACAAAAAAGTATCCAAGCTGGTAAATTTGCCCCTAGTTACATGTGGAATGTTAATGGTTGGTTAGCTAGCAAATTTAACTTACACATAACTTCACAAACTCAAAAATGCGTGCCTTTGTTCCACGACACAGACCTAAAGAGTAGTACACTTAATATGACTATTCCTGCAGGTTGCGCTACTGGTATGAGCGCAGTGGTAACATCACAGACAAAGGAAGGAATCGTTATCGAAACGCAATGTATTGGTAAAGTATATGCTCCAGATGAATGCGACAAAAACGAGTGGACTATCTATGGTGAGCCTGACACTACGGTTACTATTAGCCGTCCACAGACAGTAGAATTGACTTGTGCAACTATAGTAAATCGTATTCCTGACTTAATCTCAGCGCCTGCTGGATATGTTACTACAGAAAACTTTGGTATAGCAAAATATAGCGAAGACCAAAAATAAAATCAAATTAACTAAAAAAGACCTTTATGTTCTAAAGGTCTTTTTCTTATGTTAATTTTAAATTAAATTTTTTTACAATTATTTTTTCCACTTAGCTTCAAAAAAAGCCTTGTAGCACCTATATGCCTCAAACACATCAACCTTGCTGACTACTTCCCAAGGGGCATGCATATTAAGTACAGGCACACCAGCATCGATTACGTCCATACCGTATATTGCCATAATATACGCTATAGTGCCACCACCACCTTGGTCTACTCGACCCATTTCGGTAGCTTGAAAAGAAATCTCATTCTCGTCCATCAAATTCCTAATCTGCGCTATAAACTCAGGATTTGCATCATTGCTACCATACTTACCGTATGAACCAGTGAATTTATTAAAGCTAATACCTTTTGCAAAATGAGCATCAGTTGGAGCATTAAATACTGAAGGATAGTTTGGGTCCATAGCTGCAGTAACATCACTAGACAACATCTTAGACCTATTGAGTGCACGGCGCAAGCCTAATTCGCTGTACTGTCCTGCTACTGACATAATCTCTGCCAAGCAATTCTCAAAATACTTACTTCTCATACCGGTAGCGCCCACACTACCTATCTCTTCTTTGTCGACTAATAGACAAATAGTAGTATACTCTGGATTATTAACTTCTAGTTGGGCTTGCAATGCGGTATAAGCACAAACTCTATCATCTTGGCCATATCCCATAATCATACTACGGTCTAGTCCAAAATCTCTAGCTCTACCTGCTGGCACCACTTCAATTTCAGCAGAGAAGAAATCATCTTCGGTAATGCCTCTTTGCTTCAAGATTTCTAGTACCACTGCTTTAAATTTATCCTTTTTGGCTTCCTTATCACCAATATTTCCTGCTATAAGATTTAAGTCTTCCCCTTTTATATCCTTCTTATCATCTTTCTCAAGGTGTGGTAATAAGTCGGTAAAACCTACGCAAGCCCCATCATCTTCACCAAATACAAAATCTTGCCTACTACCATCTTTTAATACGATTACACCATGCATTGCCAAAGGTTGCGCAGTCCATTGATATTTTTTTATTCCACCATAATAATGAGTGTCCATCATACAGAACCCTTGACTCTCGTACAAAGGGGTCGCTTTGATATCAATGCGAGGTGAATCTATATGTGCACCTACAATGTTGATACCGGCTTCGATAGGCTGACGACCAATGACACACAATACTACCATTTTGTCCATATTCACTGCATACACCTTATCGCCTGCGCGCACACTACCGCCAGCGTTCATAAGCTGAGCCAAGTTTTTGTAACCCTTGCTTTCTGCTTGTGATATAGCATACCTTGCGACCTCACGCTCTGTCTTGTGCGTACTCAAAAAATCTATATATTTTGCACAAAAATCTTCTACCTGCTGACGTGCTGAACCAGCGTATTTTTCCCAAATATTTGTCTCCATAATACACTCCTTTTAATAATATTAATTATACATCAAAACAAGCTTATTGTAAACATAAATTTTTAAAAATATAATTTGTTTTTTAATTATTTTTAATATACTATAAAATATCAAAAATTCGCTATATATTGACAAAAAAACCTTTTTAATGTATACTTTTACTACATAACTAAGGAAGCTTATATTTTAGCTTCATAAGGTGGTAACATATGGCAGAAATAAAAAAATTAGAAAAAGCTAAATTTAGCTTGGGTAAGGAAAAAGGTACATATACAGGTGAAGGCATTTCGGGCTTGCTCGGTTGTACTCCTGAGGGATATGGTGTAGCCATTCTCGCTAATGGGGTAATGCTAGAAGGAAGATTTAAAGACGGTAATTTCATCAATGGTGTTGCACGCTTTGGTGCAGATACCTACCATGGAGAATTCGACAACCTGACTTGGATTGGAGGCTCTGAAGGTTTGATTGAATATCATAACGGAGACTTTTTAAAAGGGCATATCGACCCAAGTACCAAAAGATTGGAAATTCTTGAACTAGAATTTACTCAAAAATATGATGACAAACTCATTTTAAAATCTACACCTAGAGAAAATAACCCAAATATAAAAGACTTGGTGGGCACATTATCATACAAAAATGGTAGCCAAATTACAGGAAAATTTGCTCCAACAAGTAGCAGTATAGATACACAGACTGATGCTTTTAGTGATATTTTCGGTATCAAACGCAGTGCATACGAATGTATGGAGGGCGAGGCTAGTATAGTAATCATTGACACACCAGAGTTATCAGTGAAGATTAGTGGCAAATATCAGTCTAGCAAATATAGTGGTTTGAATAAACCTATTATACGAGGCACGTATACATATCAAAACAAAAAGACCGGCACCACTATTATCTCTAATGGAGAATTTGAATATTCAAGGCAGACTCACACAGACCAATCAAAGAGTACTGTTAGCGAAGATTTTGACGGAATGGTTTCTTTAAATACTGGTTTTACCTCTTTTGATACAAAATTATGTTTGAATGCTGGTGGTAGTGTGGAAATACGCACTCCAGAAGGCTCTTTCTCTGGGCACAAAATAGCAAAAGAAACTACTTTTGAATATGTAGGTAAGATGAGGAATAGCAATGGCTCAGTCATATTAGATGGAATTTACGATAAGTCTCTTATCTTTAGGCAAGGTAGAATACAGATTCAAAAATCAACCCCAGATAGTGTTACATTATTTAAGAGTCAAAGCGCAGAGTTTAAATCTTTAAAAAAGGCTGAAGAAATTATCTATAAATGTGCAAGTATACAAGGCTCTAGAGAGGATATTCGATTCAAGCGCTCTGGTGCATTCTCTATAGAATTTTCTACTATTACTAACCCTGTAGGTCTTGTCGTCAGTGCTGACTTTACAAAAGAGCCAACACATCTCAATGGTGCAGTAAAGGAAACTATGCAAGACTCATCAGTATTTGATGGTAAATTGTGCGATTTGGAAGAAATAGATAATGAGACTGTCAAGAGTTGGGCAAAAAGAAACAACTCCCCTATATATTTCGGTAGATATTATAAAAATGCCGAAGGGACTAACAAAATATCCTTTGATAACAATGGATACTTTGATGAAAATTTTAACTTACTAGTTGGCGATACAAAATCTTATACTTTCCGCGAGGGGTGTTATTTCGAAGGGAAGCTTGACATATCCGCAGGTTATGTAGGTAGACTTACCGTATTAGATAATGATGATTATCAACAAGGCAATTTTAACATAGATTTAAAATTTAGACATGGTACTTTCCGCCAGACATATCCAAACAACGCAATATTCGAAGGTGAAACAATCGACTTAGAAACAGTCAATGGTACACTAGAGAGGAAAAATCATTTTTGCCACAAAGGTAAATTCAAATTAAATTATGATGGCTATCCAGAACTTACTAAAGGCGATGTATTGGTATACTTCAAAGGCGATGACCACACATACTGTATAGCCAAATATGACCAAGATGGCTGGGAACTTTTTGATGGTAAACTATATATTTGCAATTTCAAAAATGATTATCACCCAGAAGGTGTAGCAGTATCGGCAAATGATATTACTGATGCCCTAACTCTATTTGAGCAATACACACACAATCAAGAGGCTACATTAGGTCAACATGATAGCACTGATTTACCAGAACAAAAAGATAAATCTATCCATGATGAAGTTAGTGACATTATGCAAAAATATCAAAAAAGGCAAGAAGACGAGAAAAAAGAAGATAGCATAGATAGTCAAGGAAGCACTCAATATCATGATGCAGTAAATATTGCAGAAAATATCGTTGAGTCTCAAAAAGTACATACACAACCTTTTGATATTGCTAATGCTCAAATGCTTATGTCCAAAATAATCAATCCTAACAAAGAGTCCGAGCAGGACAAGGAATAATTTTACTTGCTTTTTCCTAAATAATAAAAAAACAAAAAACACTTAAGATAGTATCCTAAGTGTTTTTTTGTTGCAAAGCAAATTGCTTTGCTTAAGTAAAAAGAAAGGAATGTTTACTATGAAAAAAGTAAAATGGGTTAATTTTTTTTAATTTATATTGCGCAGAAAAACTAAACTGCGCCATCAAATAAATTAATTATTCAATTCTAATTCTGTGTATCTCCACAAAGCACTACGATTGCGAGGGTCTAGCGCAAACCTACTAGGCTCACTAGGCTTTTTGTTCTCATACAACACTGTGTTTTTTGGCAACCTTTCTGCAAGCGCTAGATACATGGTAGTCTCTATACCTTGCTGTATTGATTTTGCCTTTTTCTTACCGAATTTAGACAAAAATTTTTGCCAGCCACGAGAATTCTTACTACGCAAGTCAGTATTCACTCGCCCAGGGTTTACACAATAAGCATGCAAGTCATCACGATTTGAATATTTATGCTCATATTCCAAAGCAAACATCAAATCTGCTAACTTTGTCTGATTGTATACTTCCTCATCAGATTTTGCTGTAAGTGCTCTAATGTTGCGCCAGTCAAGTTTTGTCTTTTTAGCCGCATCATTTGTAGTCAATATTACCCTAGCATTTCTACTAGCATCTAGTAAAGGCTGAACCTCTCGTGTAAGCAAAAATGCAGATAGATAGTTAGTAGCCCACATTATTTCGTGGTTTTCATATGTTACTTTGTGAATATTTGTCTGGATACCTGCATTGTGAATTAGTACATCAATTGCATCATATCCCAGTTCGTATACTTTTTGCTTTATCTCATCAGCCAAGATGCGTACCTGCCCCATAAGGCTTAGGTCTGCTACTAGAAAATGAATATTTGCATCAGGGTATTCGGCAAGTATCTCCTCCCTAGCATCTCGACATGCGCTAGGTCTCCTACCGACTGCTAGGACTACTTGACCAAGTCCAGCCATATTTTTTGCCATAGCTAACCCCAAGCCACTAGTTGCACCAGTAATGAGCACTACCTTGGTACCTGTAGTGTTCTTAGTCTTAATAATAGGCTTTTCTTTAGGCTCTGCCACATCTTCTAGTGGTGCGTGAGGGGTAGATATATTCAATTTTTCCTCTTCCGGAGCGAATGTCTCTAGCACTTCACGATTTTTTTCTTCATAAGTAAGCATAGGCTCGCTTTTGAAATGTTTTGCAGGGATTATTTCATTAGATTTTAGCGCAATCTTTGGCTCAACTGTATCTTTGATACTTCTTTTTTCTCTAGGCTCGATTGCATCTACATTGTCTATTAGTGCTGGGTCGTAGTCATCGTACTTGTCAGCATATTCTCCCTCATCTAGAGCGACAGGCTCATCTTCGAATAGTTCTTCTGCCCCTGATAAATCAATAGACTTAGTTGCGTTTTGATAATCAACTGGCTCCTCTAGTGTTACAGGGCGCAATGCTTCTTGCTCATTTGATAATTCGTTCTCTTGATTTTTCCTAGGTCTGCCACGTGGACGCTTTACTTTATTTGCTAATTCACTAGCATCATATTTGCGTGGCCTACCACGTGGGCGCTTCTCCTTTTGCAATTCAGTTTCGTCCACTTCTTTCCTAGGTCTACCACGAGGGCGCTTTACTTTTGGCTCGGTTGATATAGGATATTTGCGTGGCCTACCTCTTTTTCTTTTTATTACTTCTTCCATAATTTACTCCTTTTTTTCTCTAGTCTCATACAAATGCTGAAATACCCGAATTAATAATGCCCATTATGTTTAAACCTTTTATTTTCGCATAGTCCTCATCTGAGATTGGTGCACCATCTTTTTGTATATCTGACTTTTTAATAATACCCGCATCTACCAAAGAGCCAATTGTCAATTTTGCAGAGTCAATTTCCATTTCGTCTATCTTACCTAGAGTCAACTTATCATAATTATTCACTAAATTAAAGATTGCTGGTTTTTTTGAACCAAAGAAATCTGATAACATAATATTATTAATCTGGCTAAATACCTCGCCTACTTGCATATTTGAATCAATTTTATACAATGCATTCAAAATATTATTATCGGTAGTAGCACCAAATACAGCTGACAACTTAACTTTACTTATGTTATTAAATACATCTTTTATTGGCATTGAGCCAGCATTAGAAGTATCCTCTTCTCCATTTGCTTTATAGCCATACAAATCTTTCAAAACCTCAGAAGTTAAATCACTATATTCCCCAAACACATCTGACAAAGTCAAGCCATCTATCACACCTTGAATTGCACTACCTGCTCCATTATTCATAAGAGAGTACATTGTTAAGTTTGCGAGTTTACTTAGCACCCCACTAGCATTGGTAATGTTTAAGAAAGCGCCCAATGTCTTATCATTATTTTCCCCATACAATACCTTATTTATAGCCGAATTCGCATCAGTAAACAATTCGCCTACCTGAATACTCATGATGTCTTTATTGATTTGAGATGCGCCTGGAGTATCAACTCCCAATAGTTCTCCCAGAGTAATAGTAGCAAACTTCAATTTATTAGTAATAGCATCAGCAGGGTTATTTAATAATTCAGTTATAGTAACGCTACTGATTACTTGGAAAATGCCAGTATTAGAACTACTACCTACCAAATCACCCAGTGTCCCAAAGTTTTCCATCAATAGACTCACAGCATCATCGCTTTCGGTGATTTCTTGCAAAGTTGTATCGCAAAGACCTGCTATAGGGGTAACATAATCAGCGCCTCCCAAAAGGTCAAATATAGAAGTTTGCTCAATGTTTTGTGTCCAAGTACTTTCTGTAGAGTTTAAGATCACTTTTACATGACCAATACTCCTAGCGCTACCAAGAACAGTAAGTTCTGCACAAGTCCCTTGCGTTCCACTCAAGAAT
>CALWKL010000058.1 GCA_944381255.1 uncultured Clostridia bacterium
TTCGAGGTCTGCCTCGGTAATTCGCTCACTATGAGATACTCCGCCTAATTGGATTGTTTCCATTGAAAATAGAGCATTGGGAGCAAGGTGTATTATAGTAGTAGGGTTCAAATCTTTGTCTGTATCAATATTACCCTCACCATAATGCTTCTCTACATAGCGCACAATAGCGCCTTCTCCTATCCAAAATTCGTGCACGCCTTCATGCGAGTTAGCAATATCTCCATCATTGTGTAGGCCACAACCAGCCACTATTAGCACTTCTGCACCTTTTTCTATAAAAAAGTCATTGTACACGACATCAGTTATATCGCTCTCTGTTACAATAACAGGAATATGTATACTCTCACCCTTTACATTGCTAGATACATGAATATCTATACCAGGCTTGTCCTCCTTGGTAGAGATATCTATTCCGTCTATATTTTTACGACCTACTAACTTACCATTTTTGCGAATATTGTATGCACCTTGTGGTACGCTGTGCAAATCGGCAATTTTTAATAACAAGTCAGCATCTATCTTTTCCATTTACACACCCTCCAGTTTTTTGCAATTTCGGATAGCGGTGAGGCTAGGTAAAATATCTTGTGTAGCACCACTACGAGTAATCTTTCCATTCTCTATCAATATAATTTCGTCAGCACTAGCAAAAAGGCGCTCTTGATGACTAATAATAATATTTAAACTATTTGGAGAAATTGAATTTCTAAATATATCCACCAAACTATTAAAACTCCAAATATCTATCCCAGCCTCTGGCTCATCGAAAATATTTACTTTTGCACCTCGAGCGAGCACGCTCGCTATCTCTACCCTTTTTAGTTCTCCGCCACTCAGGGTATTGTCTAGGTCTCTATCCATATATTCACGAGCGCACAAACCAACTTTGGACAGATATTCACAAGCACTCGAAGTGTGCAATTTATCCTTGCTAGCATATTCTAGCATTTCTTTTGCACTGAGTCCTTTAAATCGCACTGGCTGTTGCATAGCATAAGCAATACCTAGGTTCGCCCTTTGAGTAATAGACATATTTGTAATATCACGCCCATCTAAATAAATCTTGCCACTAGTGGGAGTAAGAATACCCATAATGATTTTGGCTAGAGTAGATTTTCCACAACCATTTGCTCCAGTAACGACATAGTTTTTACCCAAATCGAAATCAAAAGAAATGTTGTCTAATATAGTACGTTCTCTATTATTTTCTTTTATTTTATAACTTATATTTTTAATTGATAACAATATTGCCTCCACAAAACACTAAGAATAATATAGTATATTATACCATACCAATATAAAAAGGCAAGTATTTTGGCAATTTACATATAAAACTGATATTTTGCGCATAGTTTATTAGCAAAGTACTTGCATAGTATCACTAAAAACTTGCATAGTACTGTAATATGCATACAAATAAATAAAAAACTCTTTCGAGTTTTTATTTACATATATTTACTTTTACAATTCCTTAACCTTGTTAGTAAGTATTAGATTTATTTCGTCGAGCAATGGTTGCTCCTCTCCTTCCACAAGTATACGGACTACACTCTCAGTACCACTAGTGCGTAACACTATTCTTCCCGTATTGCCTAGACGAGATTCCATTTCATGCACTGTTTGCTCCAAAGCACCATTTTCTACAGCCTTTTTTTGCTCCTCTGTAACATGCAAGTCAGATTTTGCGATTTTTGCACGCTCCAAGTCTTGGAGCAAATCTAAGACATCTGCATTCTGCTCCTTCATAATTTTCAGTAAATATAGACCGATGCACATTCCGTCTGAGCCTTCGCCAATATCCCCGAGTAGCATATGCCCGTTTTCTTCTCCACCGATTACATATCCGTGTTCAGTCATTTCACGCTGTACATATTGACCGCCTACTTGAGTACGTACTAGGTTTATCCCATATTTACCCAGGCTCCTATCAAGACCACTATTAGTAACAATGGTAGATACTACAGTATCCCCTACGAGTTTGCCTTTTTGCGCATAATATCTTCCAAAGATATACATCAAATCTGTCCCGTCCACTATCTGACCATTGCGTGCTACTACCATAATTCTATCAGCATCGCCATCAAAAGAAAAACCTATATCTGCGTTATTATCAAGACAAGTCTTTACAAACTTATCCACATTCACACTACCGCAATCTCTATTGATATTTTTGCCATCGCTTTCGGTAAAGAAAGGTAGCACGGTAGCACCAGTTTTCCTAAAAACTTCAGGAATTATTTCAAATCCAGCACCGTTAGCCATATCTAGAGCGACTCTTATACCACTAAAGTCAGGATTGCCTAGACTATCCAAAATATATTCTTTCCAGCGGTCGACTAAAGTAAGGTCTATCATTGTCTTGCCACCGAAATCTGCATTGTAGGCAACACCTACAGGCATTGCAAGCGCTAATTCCTCAATTTCCATTTGGGTCTCTTGTGATAATTTGTTTCCTTCCCCATCACAAAACTTTATACCGTTGTGCTCTGGTGGATTATGACTAGCAGTAATCATTACCCCACCGTCAACTCCATATATTTTACTAAGATAAGTATGAGCAGGTGTTGGCAAAATACCGGCTATTACTACATCAACTCGTGCGCTATTAAGCCCTCGAGCCACATTTTCCATCAGAGTTTGGCCAGATACACGAGTATCACGTCCCAAAAGTACGCTACAGCGCTTGCCACCAGAAGCAAGTACCAAGCCGTACGCTCTACCAATACGATAAGCTAGTTCTTCTGTTAGTTTCTCTCCCACTATACCACGTATACCATCTGTACCAAAAAGTTTCATTATGCTTTACCTACTTTCCTCAAAATTTTTACATATTTACTAGCATTAGTGCCAGCAATCGCTCCGTCAGAAATCGCAGTAGCGATTTGTCTGAGCTTTTTACTTTTTATATCACCGCTAGCATACACACCAGGAATATTGGTCTGCATATCCTCATCTACCACTATGTAGCCATCTTTTAGGGTGATTTTGTCCTCCAAAAGTTCGGTATTTGGGTTTCTGCCTACAGCGACAAACACGCCATCGACATTGATTCGCTCCAATTCTTGAGTTTCTATATTACGCAATACAACACTTGTTACCGTGTTTTCTCCACAAACTTCCTCTACAGTAAAGCCCAATTTTTGAATAATTTTTGAATTGTCTTCCTTGCACAAAGACTCAAATTCATTCACTACAGCATCATCAGCGCGAAAGCCTGACCTACGATGTACTAGATAAATTTTACTTGCCAAATTATTAAGATAAATCACATCTTGGAGAGCTGTATTTCCGCCTCCTACTACCACCACTGTCTTGTTACGGAAAAAAGCCCCATCGCACACTGCACAATAAGATACTCCACGACCAACAAACTTCTTCTCCCCTGCTACTCCTAAACCACGAGAAGTAGCACCCATACTTAATATGATTGCGGGAGCATGATAAGTTACACCACTTGCCAAAACTGATTTGATTTCTCCATCAAAGTCTATCTTGTCCGCAGAAGCAAAAACGGTCTTGACTCCTAACTCTGTCATCTGCTCGTACATTTTCATACTCAATTCACTGCCATCTACATTTGCAATACCTGGATAATTTGCTATAGTACTAGTTTGGGCAACCTGACCACCTACGCCAAATTTTTCTATTAACAAAACATTCATACCTGCTCTAGCAGCATAAATTCCTGCAGTCATACCAGCAGGTCCTCCACCAATTATAATGATATCAAAATCAGTTTCCATTCTGTCCTCCCATAAATTTGCTAATACAACGGTCATTATATCATTTTTTACCTTATTCCACAATCAAAACAGCATAATTTATATTTATTTTGACAATAATAATTTAGGAGGTAAAAATGAATAAAAGAGATTATGAATTATTGACAAGTGTTTTTCAAAATTGTCGCACTGCAATTACAAGTATACAAGACATTGAACCAAGCGTAGAAGATGGGAATTTGCGTGATGAACTTAGAGAAGAACTAGAAAATTATAGAAATTTTGCAAAAAAGTGTGAAAGTTATTTGACAGGGGCGAAAGAAGAACTGCCTGACAATAATTTCATCGAGAAAGCAAAACTTTGGACATCAATCAAAATGACAACTATTATGGACAAATCTACTAGGCACTTAGCAGAAATGCTTTTGCTTGGCACTGTAATGGGCACTATGCAATGCTACAAAGATTTATCCGATTATCGTGATTGTGATAAAAATTTACTTACCCTCTGCGGAGAATTACAACAAATTGAAGAGAAGCACTTCAACTATTTAAAAATGTTTTTGCAACAAATTGACAAAAATAATTAGCCAAATACCCTAAAACTTAGGGTATTTTTTTACAAATCTTAGATAAAAGTAACATCATAAATTAAAATATTATAGATAAATAATCAAAAAGATATTTTACATCATATAAAGATTATATGATTAGTTTAAGCGTATGTATGATTGTAAAAAATGAAGAGGCAGTACTATCTCGAGTACTAGACTGTGTAAAAAATTTTGCTGATGAAATAATCATAGTCGACACAGGTAGCACTGACAAAACAATAGAAATAGCAAGTGCGTACACAGATAAGATTTATGATTTTAAGTGGAGAGATGATTTTAGCGCCGCTAGAAATTTTAGTTTTAGTTTAGCGACCAAAGACTATATTATGTGGCTTGACGCTGATGATGTAGTACCCCCTAGCGAACAAAAAAAGATTATAGATTTAAAGTCAAAATTAATTAGTCTAGACTCGCCCGATTGCATAATGTGCAAATATGTACTATGCACATCGCCAAATGAATTTTCCTTTTATCGAGAACGCATTTTGCGCAGAGTCAGTGGCTTTATTTGGGAAGAACCTATACATGAGGTTATTGCTCCAAGAGGCAATATAATCTATAGCGACATCACTATTTATCACAAAAAATTATTGCCAGCACCACCAAAACGCAATCTAAAAATCTACCGAAAATTAATAAGAAAAGGAATACCACTCAGCCCTCGTGCCCTATACTACTATTCTCGTGAATTAATGTTCAATGGATATTACCGCTCTGCTATAAAAAACTTTCGAAAATTCTTATCAAGCAATGCGTGGGTAGAAAATAAAATTGATGCTTGCATAATGCTTGCTGAATGCTATCTGCACCTTGGCGACATAAAGCATGCAAAATCTAGTCTGTATCGTTCCTTTGAGTTTGGCGCCCCTCGTGCAAAAGCCGTATGTACCATTGGGCAGATTCTCCTAAAAGAGAAAAACTATTCTACATCAGCAGATTGGTTTTTGATTGCGACACAGTTAGAGCAGAAGAAAGTGGGCTGGTGCGAGCCTGATTATTACGAATTTATTCCGTATATAAACTTAAGTGTTTGCTATTATTACTTACGAGATTTTGAGAAAGCAAAACAATATTATAATTTAGCAAAAGCGATTTATCCAGATTCTCCTATAATTGCACGCAATTCAAAATATTTTGAATAAAGATAATATTAGTTAGGCACAAAACTAAGGGAAATTTAAACTATATTAAAATAAAATGCTAAAATTTTATAATTAGTAATTAAATAAGTAAAAACATTATCAAAATCCTTGACAATAGCCACAAAATATAGTATTCTTAATTTATCAGTTACCGAGTGATTATTATGCTCGGCTGTGCGAGAGTAGCTTAGTGGTAAAGCTCCAGCCTTCCAAGCTGGCTACGAGGGTTCGATTCCCTTCTCTCGCTCCAATTAGAGCAACTCAAGGCAAATAGCACTTGAGTTGTTTTTTGTTTAGTTAATATCTACTAATTTTAATTACAAATTACCGTTACCCTTTGATATTAATAATAATTCAATCTATAACAGAATAATTCAACCAATACCACTAATAAATTACCCACAATTACCTGCTTTTAAATAAAAAGATTTTCAAAATAAAATCTTCTTAACCTAGCAACTATGCGCTTGTGCTAAATCCTACTGTTATAAGCAATATTGGCAAATAAGAGAAAATCTACTCATTTATTTTGCAAAAAGCATATTAAATTTAGTCTTTTATAATATCCTATATTGCTCTAGTTTTAAAATGCATATTTAGTATAAACAAAAAACAAGGCTTGTTTGCCTTGCCTTTTATTACTGCTTGCTTTTCGCTTTTATAAATAACTTTAGGATAGTCTGTATTATCTTTAGCAAACTCAAAACAAGTTGGATAACATCTGCAATAATGTACAGTTTAAAGAGACTCTTTAGAGTAGCTATTTCTTGTTCGTTAAAAATGTTTGCGCTCTGCAAGATTGCCACTGTCTGCTCGTTTGCCTTCTTCTCCACTTTGATATCTACAATTTTAAATACAAAAGTGAGTATATAGAATGCTAGACCTACTAGTAAACCTATCAAAGTAGGTGTACCAGTAAATCCAATGATTAGGTCAACAGCCAATCCTAATACAATAGCGCCATAAAAAATAATTGGCGTAAACATAGTCAAAATCTGTAGAACATACCTAAAGAGAAAACTTTTGTCCTTATTCTTGTGCTGTATCGCTTGGCATACCTTTTGAGTAGCGATACCTACAGCAGTAACAGATGATGAATTTAAAATATTACTTCGTAAATAAATAGTTTTTTTCATCACGCTGTAGTGATTACCGAAAAGTAATATTCTACGGAAAAAACCAAGTTTTTCAACTTTTACATAATTTAGTCCGTTGGCATCGAGCAAGGACCTAGCAGTCTGCTCAGAAGTCAAACCATTCGCCAATGGCGTCTTGTTGAATTGACGATATTTTACAATCAAGTAAATTTGAACTACCAGAGCAATCACCAAGAAAGCGACAATTAAGATTGACACCACTAATGAAGCAAACTCTAGCCCGCTTAAATTTTCTAACATAGCTATTCCTCCTATGATGGCAGTATACCATAAGCATTTCTTGAATGTCAAACTTTTTATATCATTTATTTGACTTTTTGAGTATTGATATGTATACTATTAGTAATAAGGAGGAAAGAAATGGACAAAAACTACCAGATTAATGTGGTCAATGCAGAAGATATACAGAAACAGTCCAACACTGATACTGCGCAAATTTTGCCCGAAAATACACCAAATACCCCTATCCAGAATAACCCTACAGAAAAGCCAAAGGAATTGCGTACAGGTTTATTGATTGGCGGATTAATTACATTCTTTATTTCTATTTGCTTTTTGACTATTACATTTTCATTTATTTATCAAACCTTAGATGTATCAACTGAGGCAAATCAAGCCTTTTCATTCTTGTTATTTGTATTGACTTATGGATGGCTAACTTATATACCAGGAGTACTTTTTGCAATAATTGCATTGATTCTAAATCCTTTTGTAATCAGGTCTCAAAGTAAAGGGCAAAAAGCAGTGGGAATTATATTTACAATTCTATCAGTAATATTAGTACTAACATATTTATTCATAGCTCTTTTTATGTCTGCCCTAGTCTAGTTGACTATATCTAAGTTTATAACTATTAAATTCATAGTGCGACTATGAATTTTTTTATTTTTTTATTTTAGATTAAATTTCGTGATAATTTGAATGCTTTTACGCATATTTTACGCAGTGTTTAGTTGAATTTTGTGCAAAAAGTAATAAATACTTGAAAAAAATTATACTATGTGTTATAGTCTATAATGGAGTGAAAAAATGATTACTAAAATTGAAAATGTTGGCTTTGTAGTATATGGAGACACTATTGGCAAATTGTGGCTTGATATGATAGAGACAATATTAAAGAATGGCATTTATGAATTAGATGAGAATCGAGGTAGATTCGCAGTCAAAAATCTGCGCTTTGCCTCAGGCATAGCCAATTCTACCGACAAATTAATTGAAAAATATGGCGACAAGAAAAAGATAGATGCTATGAAAAAAGTGATGTTTGAATCTGATATTATGGAAGATTTTGACATTACTCCATCTTTTAGAGTGGGTGCAAAAAGTTATAAAAAGCGTATAGAAGAAGGCAAAATGATTGATTTTGTAGTAGCGCGCTTGTCCAAAATACCAGAGTCAAAAAAAGCGGTAATGGTATTCCCTACTTATGAAGATTATGAGGCAGTACTCAAAAGTCCATGGAACGACTATTTACCTTGTATCACTGCACTTCAATTTAGAATTAACCAAAGAAACAACAAAAATTATCTTGACTTGACTCTTTTTATGCGTTCTTGGGACGGATTTCAAAAAGGCGCAGGAGATTTGCTGGTAATATCAATGTTGGGCGACATTGTCCGTGAGAAATTACAAAAAAACCTAAATATACCGATAGAATGTGGTAGACTTGACGGCTTAGTAACAGACATTCACATTTACGAAAATACCTACCAAAATGCTCAAGAAGTACATTTTGCTTATAAAACGGAAAAGGAACAATAGATGGATTCATTGTTAGTATATAATAACGAATTATTGAAAAAACGTGGTTGGATATCACAAATACCGAAATCAAAAAAAGCGGTGATGCTATTCTCTGGCGGATATGATTCTACCATAACGGCAGCACGACTTATTCAAGATTTTGGTATGGAACTATACCCTATTTATTTTGAACGAGGAGCAAGAAATAAGGAAGGCGAACTTCGTTCTGTAGCTTATTATACTCAATATTTGCGTCAAAGATACGGCAAGGATAAATTTCATGATGTGCTAATACCCGAAATCAATATTCCACCCAAAGAAATAAAGGACAGATTACAAGATTATGCCAAGACGCACTGCTACCCTATGCGAGATTTTATAATGGAGATGCTAGCAGTACAATATGCCGCCTCTATTAGTGAAGAAGTTCGCACAATATGCAATGGTGTAATTGCCAATGATTACGAGGCAAGTCTAATAATTAACCGAATTAATACTTTGGCAATTTGTGAGATGACGAAAGAAAACGATTGGAATATTCTGTCTATAAACATTGATACCCAAATAAGTCCTAAAATATTTAGTAAACACGATGAAATCAAATGGGCAGAACAAAATAATTTTGATGACACTCACACTCTTACTTGCTGGACTCCAATTATTCAAGGCAATGAAATATATCATTGCGGAGAATGCGAAGCTTGTAGAGAAAGGCAAAATGAATTTAAAATCGCACAAGTAGTAGACAAAACAAAATATTATGCAAAGGAAAAGTAATGAAAAAAACAGTTATCTGCCAAGATGTATTTGGCAACAAATATGAGACCCCTGTTGAAGATTTGCATATTAGAGTAGGTATCTATGCAATAATCATTCAAGACCACAAGATTTTGCTATCACACCAATGGGACGGCTATGGCTTGATAGGTGGCAGACTAGAAAAAGGTGAAACGGTAGAGGAAGCTTTGATTCGAGAAGTAAAGGAAGAAACAGGGCTTGATATTTGCCCTGGCGAAATAATATATCAAACTACAAAGTTTTTCAAAAGAAACCAAAATGCAGAGCCCCACCAATCTGTACAATTATATTTTACTCACAGCAAATTATCAGGTAATATTTCTACTAATGGTATTACTCAAGAAGAGAAACAGTATACCTATGACATACCAGAATGGGTTGACCTTAACGATTTAAATAAAATTACCTTTAGACACAGTGTAAGCCTTGATACCTTAATCAATGCATACCAAAACTATTGTTTAAAAACAAAAAAGGAGAATTAAAATATTAATTCTCCGTTTTTAATTCTATATCCTTTATCTCTTCGTAGACTCTGTCTACATCTTCTTTTACACCTTCGATAGCCATAACCTTGTTCCTAGACTTAATGTAGTAGTCCATTTCAAATATTACATTACCCTTTACGAAGACTCGCCTGCGTCTAATATAAGACCCATCTTTTTTAGTATATCCCAAAAACTCCAAGATAGACTCTACCGCTTCGTCATCTTCAAAGACTAGAGGTAGTGTCTCTCTACGCTCTTTTATGAGAGCCTTTGAGTCATCTGCATCTTTAAAATCTAATACTTTTTTAGGAGTGCCTTTTTTGGGTAAATCGACTTTTATACGAGCAGTCGTATTATTATCAGCCTTTAGCACTCGCCCCATTTGCTTGACATCACTCTTTAATTCATAACCATTTTTTATACAATATTCTATGTACGGCTTAAGTGATTTGACTTTAAAACTATACTCATATTCCATCATAATATCTTCTCCATTTCATTAAAATTATTAGTTACTTTGTCTTGCTGGTACTCTGCTAGTTTAGGATTTGGATACATAAATCTAGTCATAATTTGTTGCTCTGGATATGCTATTAAAAAATGCAGACTAGCTTCAGCAGGATTATCTGTAGAATGAACCAAATTTGTAGACCACTTTTCCCACAGCATACTTTGACCATCTAGCCAAGTATACTCTTTGCCATAATAATTTCCTGCTAATTCTTGCCTCAATACTTTCTTTTCGGCACCGATTTTTTTTGCATCACCCTGTACCAAATAAACATTAGCAGGTCCCGTCATCTGTCTCTCTATCGCTAAGCCTACTGAATGAGAAAAGTTGAGTGGTTTGATATCAGTCAATAATTTCTCTTGACCCAGGTTGGTATCGTATTCACACTTAACCTTGTCTACTTTGTCAAACATTCTGCTTTTAATAGTTTCTTGAGCGTTTATAGCATAAGCAGATGGCTTTATCATAATCACATTACAATTATTATCTAAGCACCATCTAGGAGTAACTCGAGAGGCGACTACTACATCACCATCTATTTTGACTTTTAATTCAGCGCTAGGCTCTAGCTTAATGAGTTCTCCCTGAATTTGTTGAGCAAGTTCTATCTGCCTATGTTGTATAGAAGCCTTAATTATATCCGTTTTTTCTGTATTAAGCCCCAAGAGTTCGTTATGCCAAATATCAATTTGTTTTATTAACAAAGCATCTCTTTCGCCTCGCTTAATTATATCTATCATTGATTTTTGCGCATTTTCATCATCAATATTTATATAAGGGTTCAATCTACTCGCCTTAGCAAGCATTTCTTTATCTGTTTTTTGTCCCATATTTGCCATTGCTTTATAGCATTTTGCAAGCAACCCGGTATAAATAGGACTATTCATTGTATCAATATTATTTAGATACATCTTTGCTTTTTCAAAATTTATTTCCCCTACTTTTGCTTTGTATAATATTTTTCGCAAATTACTTATTGTACTAATGTTATCACTTGTGATTGTAGTATAATTTTCAAATAGTTTTTCTTTTTGCAAATCTGCAACTTTACCATATCCATACCCTATCAAAGGTGTAGCATCAAAAAAGTATTCCTTATTATTGTCATCTTCTACAATCACAGCAAAGCGCTCACTCGGCATATCTTTTGGGTCAAAGCTTCGCCTACCACACAATACATATCTATGATTTTTGCCAATGTTTAAGTATTTTAAATACTCTATACTAGCCAGCGCCGCAGTATGACAATCACCTACTAGGCTCTCCACATCTTCATCTGGATTAGGACAATCTTTAAAAATCATTGATTGCCTTACAATATCACAGACAACCTGCAGTTTTGCCTGAAAATCTAACTCTCTAAAAGGTTTAGTAAATTCACAATGAGAAAAAGTACCTTCTTCTTCTATAATAGCCTCCAATTCGTCTAGTTTGGGTAAAAGTTTGTTCATTCATTCTCCTCCAATAATTCAGTAATAAAACCTTTTAAATTTTCATAAAAGTCATATTTTTGTCTAATAACTTTTTGAGACCGCCTATTCATTTCCATTATATCATAATTATTAAAATATTGCTTAATTTTTTTTGCACTTTCTGACATATTATTTAAATCCACCAAAATTCCATCTTTTGTATCATCTATTTGCTCTCTTAATCCACCCCTATCGTTAGCGACAATCAAGATATTATCACGATTCAATCTGCGAACCTCATTAATAATTAGCCCCATAGGCTCTCGCTCCGATGGAATTAACAAAACCATATTTTTGCTAAAATTATTCAATATGTATTGAGAAAAATTGAAAGGCGGGTCAACGAATAAGTCGCAACCCACATCTTGAGCCACTCTCTTATATTCGTCAATTATAGGGTCATATTCGCCATAAGTCCTAGCAATTATAACCGTAGGCAAGCCTAATTCCCGTTTTAATAACATTGCTCCAGTTAGATTTTTGTCTTCCTCCGCTCTAGCAAAAGCAAGTAAAATAGAGTCATATCCTTTAATTTTTTCAAATAATTCGCTAATTTTTGGGTCAAAGTATAATTTTTCATTTTCAAAGAACAACTCACCATTAGTTATATTTAAAATTTTACTATCTTTTAATTTATAATCAGATTCGAGGTGCTTTGCCATATATTCACATATTGCACCGACATAGCAAAATTTAGTTTTATTTATATGCTCTATAGCACGACTTTCCCACGCCAATTCTTTTTCTCTAATATATTTAAAATTTTCTAATTTAGAGCTTGCTTGGAAAATCTTGGTAGTAGAATGTGGTATCCATACAATTATATGCTTATTGCTTGATGGCAACATATAGCTAAGTCCAGCAAAAGGGGTATCATTAAAGATAGTTATTACCTTGTCATATTCATCTAAATCAATACTATTTATCTTTTGTGCAGTATTTTTACACAAAATATCCCAATTTTCGTAGTTTCCAAAGCCACTTTTACCCTCTGTACCATTTTGCACAAAGAAAATTTCCACATTTTCTAATTTTTTGTGCTCATCTAGGGTAGTTTTGGAATATCCAAAAGAATTTTCATAATACACTGGGCTAAATAAGTTTATTTTATATTCAAGACCGAGTTCATCTAAATATTTTTTTATTGCTTTTATATATCTTTTTACCATAGTGCCCACACCAGCATAATGGCTAGCAATACCATCATGAGCACATAAATTTACTAATAATTTCATTCGCTACCTCATCTAGCATTTCATATTTATATTGCTTAATTGTTAGATTTTTTACATACTTTTTGCAGTTATACAAAGAAATTGCTTCCATTAATTTTTGATTTTCTACCGTACCGTGTGGGCAGGTTGAATCATTATACCTTAATTGATAACTCTGCTCCTCCCCTATCAAATAGTAAACAACGACATTATCACTTTGCAAAAAAGGAATCCATTTTAAAAACCACTCTTTTACCAAATTTAAATCAAAGAAAAAATCCTTGTCCACTATATATTTTGTTTCGTTAAAAGACAAAGTACTAATAGGGCCTCGGTCAACTATCCACAACCCATCTTTTTCACACGCTAATTTTGCATCATCATTTGCCATAAAATCTAATGTAGTCGCTTCTTTTTGTATAGCCCTTTGAATAAATAGCTCATCTACGGTGTACACATTGTCCAAATTTTTACTTTTTATTTGTTGCAGTAACGTTGATTTACCGACCTTTGGCAAACCCTCCAAAATAACAATTTTACGCATACTTCCCCCCCATAAAACAATGCTATCTAGAAATTTTGTTGATTTTAATAAAATATTCTGTAAAAATTTTTTTATCCTTTACAAGGATAGAAATTTCCTTTTTAAAACGTTCTGTACTAGGGTCAACAATAATATTTTTATTAATATTCAATCCCCTCTCGCCATACATGACTACAAAGTACTTGTAGCTATCTTCCACCATTTCGCCTAAAGTCATTAGAGGATAATATCTTAACCTAAAATTGTATAGCCGTTGCATCACTACTTGTACATCTGTATCACAATCGGCTGTCCTGAGTATTTTAGCATAGATATTTAATTTATCAATAGGTTGCACTGTATCATGATAAAGTAAAATTTCTCGCATTTCTTGCCTTTGCGTTATAGTAAAGTAAGGAAACAGGTTTTCGTCATTAAAAAACTTTTCTGCACAAATTTGTTCGTGCTTTTTGTAATCAATATAGTGCGCTATGTCATGATATACCGCCAAGGTATATACTATGTTATAATTAATCTCCCCCTCATACATATCCGCAAAATGCAAACTTCTAGAAATAACATACTCAGCATGATTTAGATTATGCGCATCATCGTTGAGTAAATAATATGGTAAAATATTTTTATTAAGATAACTAGAAAGTTTAGTATCCAGTTTATCCGAATACTTATTACAAAGGTAGTTAATATTTGACAGTATCACATCTTTATTCATATAAAGAATATAACATTTTTTTAAATTATAGTCAATATTAACATTACAAACAGTCTAATAATATTATTAATTATTTTAACGAACGCTATTTCTAATTTAAGAATAAAACTAGAATGAAAAATTATAACTTTCGACAATATTGCTTTTATTTTACCAAATTTATATTAGAAATCATAATATTTGCACATATTTTGGTTGACAAAACAATGAATATATGATAAAATGAATTTACTAATTAGTTTGATAGTGGCGGACTTTTAAAGTCAACACTGCATTGCTAATGTCTTTGGAGAGGTACCCAAGAGGCCGAAGGGACGTCCCTGCTAAGGACGCAGTACGGGAAACCGTAGCGAGGGTTCAAATCCCTCCCTCTCCGCCAAGAGAAGTTCATACGAAACAACCGTTAAGATTTGTTTCGTATTTTTATTTATGGGATTGTTTTGGAATTGTTGTTAATTTTGAAAGACCAAAAATAGAAAATGTGTCTCATTTAAACTGGATAAGTCAGCAAAGAGATGAACATGGACAATGGAGCAAAAAGAAGTCTGATTAAAATGTTTATCTTTGTTCTTAACAAATGGCAATGATACTCCTTATATTCTTTGCTTTTGTTGTGTCTTTTGTAGCAAATTTCTCGTATGAAGTCAACGGAATAAAATATTGCGTAAACTATTAAATTTAATAAGTTAAAGTTCAAGACTAGGTTTTTTAACC
>CALWKL010000059.1 GCA_944381255.1 uncultured Clostridia bacterium
GATGTAGATAAATTAATCAATATTATGAATAGGTTAGTGGATGCTGGAAATACTGTCATCGTGATTGAACACAATCTTGATGTCATCAAGGTCGCAGATTATATAATCGACATTGGTCCAGAAGGTGGCGCTGGAGGTGGACAAGTCATAGCAAAAGGAACACCAGAGGATATCGCAAAGACCGAAGGTAGTCATACAGGCAGATTTTTGAAGAAACTCTTGAACAAATAAAAAAAGTGCAAATCATTGCACTTTTTTATTATTTTATTTTGGTATTTTTATTTACATTTAAATTCTTGACTGCACGTTTGGTTTGCTGTTCAATACGCGCTTTTTCTTCTTCCAAAATTGCAATATCGTTTTCGATTTGTTCAATCTTTCTAGTCTGAATATCGATTTCTTTTTCCATTTGTTTTACATCTGGAGCACATAATTCGATATTTGGATTATCTTTTGCAATTTCTTTCGCTGTATTGTAAGATTCTTTTTGCTTGTTCAATTCTCTAATTTCTTCTGCAAGGAATGCTTGAGATTGAGCTAACTCTTCACGCAATAATTTTATCTTGTGATTTACGGCAGTCTTTCTTTCTCTACGATCAACATCTTTAAGTAAAGTTTGTAATCTATCGTAGCTATTAGAAATTTTACTACTCTTCTTTGGAGCATTTGCACGTACTTTCTTAATTACTACACCTACAACAGCAACAATTACTGCTATAGCTATAATGATGGTAGAGAAGGCGAATGGGTCAAAGTTTCCAAAATTACCACCAGTAGTCTCATCATCGTCTGTAGGGGTATTGGTTGCTAGTAGCACGTTGCTTGGTAAGTTCTCGGTGTCATAAGATAGTATCTCATTTTCATAAGCCTCTTCATCAAGAGATGTTATGCTAAGATTTGCAAAGTAAGCATATCCAGCAGTTGGCATTTCTGGACAACCAAGCCCTAATTGTATATTGCTAGTAGTTGCTTCATTGGCATAGATATAGAATGTATACTTAACCCAGCCATTTTCATCAGCGTATTCACTTTTTGAAGTATTAATACTGGTAAAACTTGAGTCGATATTTGAAAGTATAATGCTAGCACCATGCACAATTAGTCTACCATCATCAGTATAATCATCTGCTGTTACAGTGTCTTGAGTTAGATCACTTGTCTTTACCCAAACACTAAGTTTGTAATATGTGCTAGCAGAGAATGAGTAGGTCAAAGTGCTTTCAAAAGCTGAGTAAACAGGTTGACCTGAGTGAATAACCATTATTTTATTTGAGTCGTTACCTTCAGGGTTGCCTGGATTTTTATTAATGAATGTAGTGTTTGTTGTATAATAATCGTAAATACCACTGTTAATTACAGCATTGTTTTCATTTAGGACAGTATTCAATTCCCACATAAGAGGGGTAGAATCATTTGTATCTTTTGTAACACTCAAAGCATTACTGTTGAGGTCGTATACAAATGTTGTACTATTAGCTACGGCGTCATTAAATTGGTCTTCAGTAAGAGAACTATCAAATTTTACATTGTCAAAGTATGCTGCACCATTTACGGTAGAACCTTCTTCACCCAATGCTAATGATATTGAAATTGTTTGTTCGTTAAAGTAGTTGTGTAAATAAATTGAATATTCTTTCCATTTCTCATTTGTGTGAGAAAGAGTAATACGAGCCAAAACTACATCATCGCTATTTTTAACTATTACATAAGCATTGCTTGTACTATTGATGTTTGCTTGGAAAGTAATTTTAGCATATCCACTAGCACTTAATGTTTCGGTATCGCTTGTGTATTCTTGATATTGACCACTAGTGCCATTAATCATTAGCACGTTATCGTTGTCAGAATATCCAGACAAGTTTGCTTTAGTAGGGCGATAAATACCCTTGAATGGCCCTTGACTCCATATAGACTCATTGATATTTACTACACCACTGTTGGTGTTGAGCTCATTACTTGCAGTCCAATTCTGAGGAGTGAGTGGGTAATTTGGAACGGTGGCATTGACATCGTCCAATTCGACTAAATTAAAAGTATAATTTTTGAATGACAAGGTATTGCTTGTAGAATACATTGTCAAAGTCTTTGCGTTGCTATTTGCAGATGTACCTTCGGTCATTTGCTCAGAGGTTATGAGATATGAACGTATATCTGATACGGCAAGATATCCTGAATCAGTGTTACTCGTAGAAGTAAGCCCTAGAGAAAGGTTGATTGTAGTATCGATAAGCGGATTGCCTATTACATAAAATTCATACAAACCCCAGCTACCATTTATAGACTCAGTACTTGCTTCAAATGATGTGATTGTTTGACTAAATTCTTGACCTTCTTCGGTACCATTGTCAATAGTACCAGCAAGCTTTATCGCAAGAGTGCTTGAATTAAGTGAGCCTTTTGCCCAAAAAGCAATGCGATATATCTGGTGCTGTTTGATAGTAATATCACTAGATTTTATTGATACATTGGCACCATTATTTACTGAAAGAACCACACCACTTTGACTTTTACTAGGCTCGTCTGATTGGTGAGTGTTAAGAATAATTTGGCCATCGTTTACAGTAATTTGTTGGTTTAGATTGCCGACAGCTAAGATATTGCCAGATGTACTAGAAGTCTCTTCTGTCCAGCCTCTCAAACCATTTGCAAAAGAACCATTTTCTACATAACCTGCCTCGCCAGAGTTGATTTCAACAGCATCACGAAGATCTACTATATTCATTAATTCATTAGGAGAGGCAGTAGATGTAGCAAATGCTGTACCAGATAGGCGAGTAATGGTAATATCATCAAACAATACATAGTGCTCAGAGGTGATAGCTGAGTAAGTGTCTGTGTGGGCTTTTGCTCCTAGGTACAACTGAATATTCAAATCACTAGCGTGAGTATCAGATGTTGCAACATAGAATACAAATTCTTCCCAAGAATTATAGGTATTTTTGTTATCAATCTTACTTTCTTTTAAATTATCAAAATCTTCACCTGCAAGATAAACACTAGCAGTTGCTTTTTGGTCGGTGTAAACTGCGACTTTGATTTCATAAAAGCTACTGCGTGATAGGGTAGCATCAGTTTTTAATTTATAGCCATAATATAGGCTTGTCTCATTACCATTTATTAATAAAACTTTTTTATTATCAATAGAGCGCTGTGCAGGCGCAGTATCTAACTTATATTTTGACGCATTTTGCTTAAATGATTCTGGGTCTATACTGATTACACCATTCGCTTCAGGCTTTAGAGAAGAGTTTTCTTCTGTAATTGTCTCGAAACTGCTAGGAGAACTAGGCATACTACCAGTATCAGATTCAAAATTGTAAGTCGCTACTGGGGTATTACTACTGACTGCGCTAGTAATGACATCACGAGTGCTGGTATTGTCTGCCGCTCTTACATTGCTAAAAACGGTGGCGAATGCCCAAACATTACTACCAATTAGTAGACTCATAGCAACAATAATTGTGAATAATAAAGATTTAATTGAGAAAGAATGTTTAGTCATAATATTTACCTTTTAAATTTAGTCAATTACGCATAATTCCTGCGTACAAGATACAACATATTATATATCATAAGTTAAATAATTGCAAGTTTTTTAGCATTATTTAAATAAAAAGTTTTATCTCAGTAGGCGGGGGAAATGCAACAAATTTTGAATACCAAAAAAGTGATAATTTTAATCATATCTGGGATATTTGTCGGCGCAATAAATGGCTTCTTCGGTGGTGGAGGAGGAATGATTGTTGTGCCTATTTTGCTCCTATTAGGTCTAAATAATCAGCATGCACAGGCTACTGCTATACTTATCATGCTACCTATAAGCATTGCCAGCGCTATAGTATATTATACCTTTGGTTTTATTGAATTGTATTCAGTACTTTATACAGGTATTGGGTCGGTTGCTGGCGGTGTCGTGGGTGCATTACTACTGAAGAAATTGTCTAACAAGGCTCTCAAATTTGTATTTGCAATAGTAGTAATGGCTGTCGGTATAAGAATGTTATTTTAGTGAGGTAGATATGTTTTGGTATATTCTTGCAGGATTATGCGCCGGTGTATGTGGTGGTATGGGTATGGGTGGAGGAACTCTATTGATACCTATTCTTACGCTGGCACTTGGAGTGGAGCAACATATGGCTCAAGCGATGAATTTGCTGGTATTTATACCCACTGCGGTAATCGCTCTTATTATCCATGCAAAAAACAAATTATTAGATTACAAAGTTTTTTTTGTAATAATTGTGCCTGCTATAGCCACTGCTGTGTTGACTGCTTTGTTGGTGGGTCAAATTCAAGGTAAGACTTTACGGTTGATTTTTGCAATATTTTTAATACTCGTAGGTATTTTTGAACTTTACAAGGCTATAAAAGCCGTGATTGGTAAAAAGATTAAGAAGCCAATACTAAAGAGTAAATCAGCCCTTTATCCTTCTAAAAATCTGGATTCTAAGAAGTATGCTCTCAAACAAAGTAAGTAGTTAGTCTGCCTCTATTAAATATAATGACACGCACGCGCGCGTACAAATATATTCGATATTCGCCGTTCAAATTAGCAATACGATATTGCTGTAATTTGGGTTAAATGAAATTAAACTTTACTAGTAATTATTTAAATTTGTAAAATTAACGCAATTTATAGCGAAAAATAATAGCGGACAAGCACTATTTTTATACTCCCATTCATATAATAAACTCTAGGATTTTTAGGGGAGGTGAGTGCTTGATAATAGAGAGTTTTGTTACTTTTATGAATAAGATAATGCTGTTTTCATCATATGTTGACCATGCATCTAGTTTTCCAAAAGCCCTGTCCGCAGAGGAGGAGAAACATTATATCCAAAAAATGGCAGAGGGTGATATAGAGGCTAAGAATATCTTGATATCACATAACCTCAGGCTAGTCGCTCATATTGTAAAAAAATACAGCAATAGTACCAAAGATGCCGACGACCTAATATCTGTCGGAGCAATAGGACTGATAAAAGCAATTAATTCTTATTCTGTTGAAAAAGGGGCACAACTTTCTACTTATGCAGCACGTTGTATTGAAAATGAAATCTTGATGCTTTTTAGAGCCAACAAAAAGCACCAGACAAATGTCTCTTTAGAGGAGACTATTGGTACGGAAAAAGATGGTAACGAAATAATGCTAGCCGATGTAATCCGTGATGATGAGTATGATTTGGTACAAATGGTAGAAAAATCAATTCTTACCGCTAATTTGATAAATTTAATAAAGGAAACTTTGTCCCCACGTGAATATCAAATCTTAAGTTTGCGTTATGGCTTAGGGGGCAAGGTGGCTTATACCCAAAGAGAAGTGGCAAAAAAATTAGGCATTTCACGTTCGTACATCAGTAGACTTGAAAAGAAAGCTTTGATAGCAGTAAAAGAAAAGGTAAGACAAAAGAAAATGCTATATGATGCGTGAATTGATTTAGGGTAGAATTACTTAATTTTGATGGTTCGATAGCAAAAAAAACTTTAAAAATTTATTCAACGCAGTAGTGTTATAAAGTTAAATAAAGCATTTTTTATTTTAAATTTGACTTATACATTTTGTTATGTTATAATATATATATGGACATTGAATTAAGAGATTTGTATGATGAAAATAGGAATAATACTGGTGAAGTCGTTGCCAAAAATTCTCCTATTCCAGAGGGCAGATATTATATAACAGTTATGGTCTTTATACAAAATTCAAAGGGAGAATTTTTATTACAACAGCGCTCCCAAAGTAAAGGTGGTCAATGGGCTACCACTGGCGGACACCCTAAATCTGGCGAGACAAGTTTGCAAGGAATTTGTACCGAAATCGCAGAAGAAATTGGTATAAAGGTTAAGCCTAACGAGTTAGTACTATACAAGACTATCAAAACTGAAGATGATTTTGTAGATTTGTATTATTTAAAAAAAGATATAGATATTTATTCTATAAAATTACAAGCTGAAGAAGTGCAAAATGTGGCTTGGTATACTATATCAGAGATTGAAGAAATGATTAAAACAGGTCGATTCTTTAAATGGCATATTGAAGAGTACAGGACTTGTTTGGAATATTTGAATAATGTATAAAATTATTAATTTATATTTAGATTTGTGTAAAAAGAACTCTATCTTATTTGTTTGATAAAGTTCTTTTTTTTACTAAATTAGAAATTAACTAGGTGCATTTTGTTATTTAAATCACTACTTAATTATTATTAGATTTGGTTGTCTTATTTTACTTCATTGTAAGAATTTTAATTGCGTGAATACGTTTTAAAATAAATTTATTAAAAAAAGATAAAATTTATTAAAATTTTTTTAAAAAATGTGTTTAAATGCTTGACACTTGCATATAATAGTGATAGTATATTAGCAGTCAACACGAGAGAGTGCTAACAAAGTAGTGCTGACAGTGCTAAAAGGAGGTGTCTTTTGCGTGATGATGATTTGAGTGCAAGGAAAAGAGAAATCTTATTGAACGCTGTAGAGAGTTATATTCAGTCCGCAAGCCCTATCACGAGTAGCAACGTGCGTACTAATTATTTTAAAAACTTATCTACTGCGACTTTGAGAAATGAACTAAATGCGCTCGAAGCCATGGGATATCTAAAGCAATTACATACTTCGAGTGGTAGGGTACCTACTGCTCGCGGATATAGATATTATGTAAATGAGATTATGTGTGATGTCCCATTGGAAGATAATATATTGACTGAAATTCATAGCATATTCCAATCTCGGGCAGTATACCTAGGCGATGTAGTCAATGAGATAGCAGATGTGGTAAGTAAAGCTACCAACTATCCAGCGGTCGTTATGTTAAAAGGTTTTGAGAAATTACAAATTAAGACGGTAAAAATCATACCTTTGCTGACAGGTCAAGCCCTAATACTTATCGAGACAAACAGCGGAATTATCAATAACTTTATGCCTATCAAGACTGATATACCTTCGCAAACCTATGTAGATGCTAGTAATTTCTTGACTAGCACATTTAAGGATAAAACCTTGTCGGATATGATGCAAAATATTGAAGATTATCGTATTCAAATGTGTGATGAATTGCAAGAATTCAAGGGCATATTTGATAGAATGATTGAATCGCTCCGCGAATTTGGCGAAAGCATTGCAAAAAAATCTGGAGTTACAGCGAAGGGCGAACTAAGACTACTCAATAGTCCTGAGTATCATGACCTTGAGAAGGCAAAAAAAGTAATTGATGTGTTAGCTAATCCTACCGAAGTCGAGCAACTATTTGATAATTTGGATAGCGATGAAGTTACCTTTAAGATTGGTGCAGAGATTCCATTGGAGGAGTTGCAAGATTGTACGGTTGCTGGGCTTGATTATCAAGTAGATGGCGAGAGTATCGCAAGTGTAGGTATTATCGGTCCTCAGAGAATGGATTATGCTAAGATTGCTAGTGCACTAAAATTTGTGGTCGGTGAATTTGCTAATCTCAAGCAATTGGATAATACGCAAAAAGGAGCAGAAGATGGACAGGAAGAATAAAGATTCGTTTGACAACACTGAATGTCAAGTTGAAGAAAATATTGAAGAAAAATTAGATGATATTGAACAAGCAGAAGATTCTACTTCTAGTGCATCGAGTGAGGAAAATATAGTAGAGCCAGTTACAGATGAGCGAGATCAGATGATTAGCAGTCTGAATACCGAGCTCGATGAGGCACGCAATAATCTAGCAAAACTTACTGGAATGTTACAGCAATTGCAAGCAGATTTTGATAATTTCCGTAAGCGGAATGCTACCATCACCGTAGATGCAAAAAACAAAGGTATTTTTGAAGCGGTGAAAGCGCTATTGCCAGCTTTTGATGCAGTACACTCTGCGCAAAAGCAAATCACCGATGAAAACACCTTGTCAGGCTTGGAAATGGTGGAAAGGCAATTGAATGCTAGCCTAGAATCTCTAGATATTACTCGTATTGAATGCGTAGGTAAGCAATTTGACCCTAATTTGCATCATGCTGTAATAGCAGAAGAAATCGAGGGCGTGCCAAGTGGGCAGATAGTAGAAGAGTATAGTGCAGGTTATCAGAGTCCTGCTGGCATTGTGCGATTTGCCACAGTAAAAATTGCAAAATAACAATAACATCGCCGATTGTATCGGTGGTTTATTATAAATGATTTTAAAGTTTAAAGGAGATATTATTATGTCAAAAATTATTGGTATTGATTTGGGTACTACAAACTCTTGTGTAGCAGTAATGGAAGGTGGCGAGGCAGTGGTAATACCTAATGCCGAAGGTTCTCGTACTACCCCTAGTGTAGTAGCATTTGCTAAAGATGGTGAAAGATTAGTAGGTCAAGTAGCTAAGCGTCAGGCAGTAGCTAATCCTGAACATACAGTTTCAAGTATAAAGCGTGAGATGGGATCAGACTACAAGGTAAAAATCGATGGTAAGGAATACACTCCGCAAGAAATTAGTGCAATGATTTTGACTAAATTGAAAAATGATGCGGAAAGTTATTTGGGACAGAAAGTTACTCAAGCCGTAATTACCGTGCCTGCATACTTTACCGACAGTCAACGTCAAGCTACAAAAGATGCTGGTAAAATCGCTGGACTTGATGTATTGCGTATTATAAACGAGCCTACAGCAGCCGCTCTAGCATACGGATTGGACAAAGGTGAGAACAAGAATCAAAAGATACTTGTATTTGACCTCGGTGGTGGTACATTTGATGTATCTATTCTAGAAATCGGTGATGGCGTATTTGAAGTAATTGCTACCAAGGGTAACAACCGTCTCGGTGGTGATGACTTTGATGCACGTATTATGGACTTATTAATCAAAGAATTCAAAGACCAGAATGGTATTGACTTGTCAACCGACCGTACCGCAGTTCAACGTCTAAAAGAAGCTGCTTAAAAGGCAAAGATTGACTTGTCTGCTTCAATGAAGACTACAATTAGTTTGCCTTTCATTAGCGCAGATGCTACTGGTCCAAAGCACCTTGAGTATGAATTGACTAGAGCTAAATTTAATGACATTACTAGCGACTTGGTAAAGCAAACTATTGACCTTACTGCAGCCGCTCTAAAGGATGCAAAACTCTCTAAAGATGATATTAACAAAATTATTCTAGTAGGTGGTAGTACTCGTATCCCTGCTGTATGTGATGCTATTAAAGAGTACGCTGGCAAAGAAGGATTTAAGGGAATTAACCCTGATGAATGTGTCGCTATCGGTGCTGCTATCCAAGCTGGTGTATTGGGTGGCGATGTAAAAGATGTATTGCTACTAGATGTTACCCCTCTATCATTAGGTATTGAGACTTTGGGTGGTGTGTTCACTCATATTATTGAGAGAAATACAACTATCCCAACAAAGAAATCTCAAGTGTTCTCTACTGCCGCTGACAACCAGCCTAGCGTAGATATCCACGTTTTGCAAGGTGAGCGTGAATTTGCTAAGGACAACAAGACTTTGGGTAGATTTAATTTGTCAGATATTCCACCTGCACCTAGAGGAGTCCCTCAAATCGAGGTTACCTTCGATATCGATGCTAATGGTATCGTAAATGTAAGTGCAAAAGATTTGGGTACAGGCAAACAACAACAAATTACTATTACTTCAAGTTCTAACATGAAGGAAGAGGAAATCAAAGAAGCTATTGCCAACGCAGAAAAATATGCTAAGGAAGATAAGGCTCGTAGAGAGGTTGTCGAGGAGCGTAACCAGGCTGACTCTATGATTCTAGGCTTAGAGAAAGCTTTGCGTGAGAATGGCGATAAGATTAGCGAAGAAGACAAGAAGAAACTTTCTGATGCTATTGAAAAAGCAAAAGAGGAAATTAAAGCTGATGACAAAGACAAGATTCATGCAGCAATTGATGAGTTGAGTAAGTCTAGTCAAGATGTAATTACAAAACTTTATCAGGCTGGGGCAGAAGCAAACAAGAATGCAGAAGCAAAGAAAGACGAGCCTGATGTAGAAGTTCACGATGCAGATGCAAAACCTGCTGAATAAACTAATGGAGCAAAAAATTGGCACAAAATTATTATGAAATATTGGGAGTAGATAAGAATGCGAGTGCAGATGAAATTAAGTCTGCATACCGTAAACTTGCCAAAAAATATCACCCAGATTTAAACAAAGACAATCCAGACGCAGCGACTAAGTTTAAGGAAATAAACGAAGCGTATGAAGTTTTGGGCGACCAAACAAAACGAGCAAACTACGACCAGTACGGTAGCGCAAACGGGCCAAACCCAAATGATTTTTTCCGTGGCGCTGGTGGTGCTGGACATGGTGGATTTGACTTTGACCTAGGCGATATATTTGGGAATATATTTGGCGGTGGTTTCGGTGGCCGTGCTAGCCGTACAGGCTTTAGTCCAGTCGATGGGCAGGATATTACTACTAGGATAAATATTACCTTTGATGAGGCTGTAAAAGGTGTCAAGAAAGACATTAGTTATACTCGCACCGAAAAATGCAGTGATTGTAGCGGTACAGGTGCCAAGAATGGTACTGTGTATTCTACATGTACTGAGTGTGGTGGTAGTGGATATGTAAGGTATAACCAAGACACCGTGTTTGGTCGCATCACTCAGACTGGAGCATGTAAAACTTGTAACGGTACTGGTAGAATTATAAGAGAAAAATGTGCTACTTGCGGTGGAAAAGGTATTAAGCGCAGTAACACTACAGTATCTATCAATATTCCTGCAGGTATAGACAACGGTCAAGTTGTAACTGTGCGTGGTTATGGTGAGGCTGGGGCAAGAGGTGGTCAGAGTGGAGACTTGCAGATTGTAGTTTCAGTCGCTGAGCACCCACTACTAAGACGTGATGGGTATGATTTGCTCCTAGATGTGCCAATACCATTTACCATGGCTATGACAGGTGGCAAGGTAATAATACCTAGTATTGATGGCAAACTGGAACTAAATATTCCAGAGAATACTCAAAGTGGTACGATTTTAAAACTTCGAGGGAAGGGTATCAAGCACCTAAATAGTAATACTTATGGTGATTTAAAAGTTACGGTGAAGGTCGAATTGCCTAAACTCGGTCGAAATAAAAAGGCAGTTATGCAAATTTTCGATGAGCAATTCCCACTAGACAAATTCGATAAATTCAACGATTACAACAAAAAAGTTAAATCATTGTAAACAAATTATCTCTCTAGATTGTTATCTATGAGAGATTTTTTGTTTTAATTATCTAAACTTGATAAGATAAAATAAAAATCATTTTAAGAAATGAAATTAATTCAAGCGAAAGTGAAGCTTTAGCATTGATTTATATAATAATTTGTGATATAATTTTTCAAAAGAAAATTAGGAGGCTTTTCCTTGAGTTTACCAAGTTTTTTTGTAGATAAAAGTGCAAGAAATGATGATGAAATAGTTATTTCTGGGACAGAGCAACATCACTTGTACGATGTGTTAGCATTGCGTGCAGGAGAGGAAATTGAGGTGCTATTTGGCGATGGCTATATACATAGGTGCAAAATCATAGATAGTACCAAGAAATATACTCGAGCAGTCATATTATCCAGTGAATATGTGCCCAATGACTCTAATATCACTATTTTTATGGCACTCATCAAGGCAGAGCGTATGGACTGGGCAGTGCAAAAAGTAACAGAGTGTGGCGCATGTAGGATAGTTCCTTTTGAAAGCGAGTATTGTGTGGTAAAGGATAAAGGGAACAAGGCAGATAGGCTTATGCGCATTGCAATATCAGCAAGTAAACAAAGCGGTAGAGCGTGGTTGCCAGAAATTTCGCCTACTATTACTTTTGGACAAATGCTAGATGAGTTAGGCAACTTTGATAAAATAGTCGTAGCATATGAAGGGGCGACTCAAAATGCAAAAGAGGTGTTGTCTAAAATAAATCGCAACGAACGCATTGCGTTAGTTATAGGTAGCGAAGGTGGGTTTAGTGAGCAAGAAATAGGTAGATTACTAGACAAGGGGGCTAATGTAATTAGTCTTGGACGTAATATCTTGCGTGCAGAAACAGCGAGTGTAGCATTACTTAGTGCGTTAAATTATGAATTAGGTTTATGGGAGAGAAACAAATGAAAATTTCATTTTTGACCTTGGGGTGTAAGGTCAATCAATATGAGGCTGATGAGATAGCTAGGGCCTTGAGAAAGCGAGGGCATGAAGTTACTACTAATCTAGAGCCTGCAGATGTATTTGTATTAAGTACTTGTGCAGTAACTAATGAGGCAGAGCGTAAGTCTAGGCAAATGATTGCAAAACTCAACAAAATTTCGCCTAATGCAAAAATTATTGTATGTGGTTGTGCTAGTCAAAATGATGCAAGCAAATTTTTGGATAAACCCAATGTAATCGTGGCTATAGGTACAGCGGGCAAAAACTGGATACCTGACCTTATAGAAGCCGAAGCAAAAGGTAATTATGTAGTAGACCCTGCGTGCGAATATGAGGAGTTTGAGGACTCAGACGAACACATTGAGAGTGTGGGTAAGCGTACTAGAGCATATGTAAAAGTACAAGATGGTTGTAATAATTTCTGTAGTTACTGCCTTATCCCTTATATTAGAGGGCGCAGTCGCAGTAGAGATTTGGAGAGTATTGTAGTCGAGGTGTATAGACTTGCGAAGACTCATCATGAGATAGTACTGACTGGAATAAACTTAAGCGATTGGGGTAAGGACATTGATATGGGCTTGTGTGATTTGTTAAGTTCGCTATCCACAATCAATGCTCGGATTAGATTAAGTTCTTTTGAAATGAATGTAATCACTCCAGAGTTAATCAAAGTAATGACTTCTATGCCAAATCTATGCGATCACTTCCATTTGAGTATGCAGTCAGCATGTGATCGTACTCTCAAGGCGATGAATAGAAAATATACAGTTGCAGAATTTAAAGAAAAAGTTAAATTGTTGCGACAAGCATATCCAAGATGTGCAATAACTACCGATATTATTGTAGGTTTTCCAGAAGAAACTGATGAAGATTTTGCTACTACTTTATCTAATATTGCCGATATTGGTTTTGCTGATATACATATATTCCCATATTCTCGTAGAGCGGGTACAGTGGCTAGTGGTATGAAGGATGTAGATGGTGAAACTGTAAAGCGCCGTGTAGCGCAACTTACTAAATTGCGTGATACACTAAAGCGTACTTTCCTTGAACATGAGCATGGTATGATTTATGAAGTACTTCTAGAGCAAGAGAAAGATGGTTATTTAGTTGGACATGCGAAGAATTATACCAAGGTCTATGTTCCTAAAGAAGGGTTAACCCCAAATACTATAATTATGGCACGAATGAGTACCCCATACCTAGATGGCGTTTTGGGAGAATTTGTAAAAGTTTGTGAGGAAGAATAAGGAGTAA
>CALWKL010000060.1 GCA_944381255.1 uncultured Clostridia bacterium
AGACCTTGTATCAGTAGACAACAAGCCTATTCGACTAAAGAATGATTTTGTATACCTTATGTTGAATAAGCCTACAGGTGTGGTAACTACTGTTCGCGACCCTTATGGTAGGCCTACTGTGTTAAAATTTGTGCAAAATCAAAAGAAGCGAATCTGGCCGGTAGGTAGACTAGACTATAATTCCAGTGGCTTACTATTACTAACTAATGATGGAGATACTGCTCAAAAGTTAATACATCCAAGTTTTGCCTTGGACAAAGTATATATGGTGTCGGTACAGCGTAAACTAAATGAGGCGCAGATTGATGCTCTAAGACGAGGAGTGGATATCGGTGGTTTTGTTACCTCTCCTGCAAAAGTAAACTTTGTACATTCAGCCAATGGTTGCTATGTATATCGCATAATCATACACGAGGGCAAGAATAGACAGATTAGACGAATGCTTGATGCTGTAGGCAGTAATGTATGTGCTTTATCTCGTGTAGCGATAGGAGAATTGCAGTTAGGTAATCTTGAGCCAGGTAAGTGCCGAGCTTTAACAGAAGATGAGGTCAACTATATCTTAAGTTTAGGAGAAAAGAGTTGAATTTTTTGTATTGGATTTTTTGGGGTTTAGTTTATTTGCCTATTAGGATATTTTATCCAACTAAAGTAATAAACAAAAAGTATTTTGAATATCGTGGGCGTGCAATATTCGTATGTAATCATATGTCAAATATGGATATTGTATTAATCAAGAGTCATGAGCATACTATGCGCTATGTCTTGGCAAAGCACACTTTATTTAAGAATAAATTTTTGGCAGGCATCATACGCATATGCGGAGGAATACCTATAAATCGCCAGTCGGTAGATATTAGTTCTATCAAAACTGTGTTGAAATTGCTCAAAGATAATAAACAAGTCATTATCTTCCCTGAGGGTACTAGACGAGATAATATTGATGAGGCACAAGATATAAAAAATGGTGTTGCAATGTTTGCTCTAAAATCCAGTGCTACCATTGTGCCTATGGCTTTGCTATATAAACCTAAATTTTTGCGCTGTAACAAAATATTAGTCGGAGAGCCTATAGATGTTACTAGTTTTAATGAACAGGGAACTAATAGTGAAAAGTATGCAAAAATTTCCGAAGTAGTGCTCCAAAGCATACAAAATTTGCGTAGAAATTATATTGCTAGTTTTAGCCCTAAGAAGCAACTCAAAATTTATAAAAGATTGAATAAACAAATTTCAAAATAGCACATATTTAATATTTAAAAAAGTTAGTACTAACAATGTATTAACTTTTTTGTTTTTTGATATTCAATATTTTATTTATATTTAGATTTTGTGGCATAATTTGATACTTAAGAATATAAATTTGATATGAGTAAACAGGTAATTGTGATTTTAAATTAAAATGCTATTATTTTGTAATTTCTGCATATAAACAATATTAGTATAATTTGCATAGGTAGTATAATGTCTATAGAGGTTTTATAGATGGGTACTTTCTGTATTTAATTTTATTTGTAAAATAGTTGATAAATTACTTTTGATATGTTACAATAGGCATACATTTTTCTAACTATTAAAGATATTTGTAACTTTTAAATACAAGGTAACAATCTAGCCTTGATTTACTAAAAAAGCAAATTTTTTGCTGATGTGGCTCAGTTGGTAGAGCAGCGCACTCGTAATGCGCAGGTCGCGGGTTCGAGTCCCGCCATCAGCTCCAGTAATTATTCCCTTTGCGTAAAATTCCTCTATTCTAGGGAATTTTTTCTTTATATATTGAGTAAAGGAAGAAATGCTTATACACAACTAAAGTTGACTTAATAGCGGTATTTTTAAGTACCCAAAATTTGAATTGGGGCATACAATGTGGGTGAAGGCAAATATAACTTGCCTTTATCTAGGAGTCTATTATGTGTAATTGTTGTAATCAAGGGTTAGCTGTGGTGAATGAACCTTTTTATTGTCCTAGGCGTAGAGAATTTATTATTCGTGGGCCTCGAGGAGCCACTGGAGCGCAAGGGCCACAGGGTCCGCAAGGACTAAATGGAACTATAAGTAACAATGCTACTTTTGCTTTTCCTGGCGAAGTAGGTGTGCTAGCTGACGGTGCGTTGCCTCTAACGACTGTAGTTACTCTCAATGGCAACAAGATTAGTCAAAGTCTAGGTTTAAATTCTATTACGCTAACAGCAGGCACGTATCTTATCAATTATAATATGAGTATATTAGGGGAAGGCGCTACTGATTCAGTCAGCAGATTGGCTGTCGGTCAAGATGTGAGGATAGGTATCGCTATAGATGGTATAATAAATCAAAATCTATTAAGCGTGGTTACCCAACAGAATGGCACTCAGTCTTTGGGTGGTAATGCGGTAATTACTTTGCCGAATACAAGCGAATTGTCATTAGTCAATGCTAGTGGCGACTCAATAGAAATTAGTAATCTAATTTTAAGCATCATAAATTTAACGTAAAATTATTTGCTATTTAGGGCAAAATTATGTATAATCAAGGAATAAGGAGATTATTAATGCCCGGCAAAAATGATAAAAAAGATGCAAATACCACTACAAAAAAAGTGAATGGCAAAGCATCAAATTCCAGTACTGCTACTAGTGAATCTAAGATTAGAAGGACTGGTACAAGCAAGGGGGATAGTGGCGATAGCGCTTCTGCGACTCGTGAAAAGGTATATTCTAAATCTACCATTTTACTAGTATCCGCCCTGTCGTATGTAATATTTTTTCTGCCGTTTTTGGTGTGCAAAAATGAGCCTTTTGCTCGGTTTCATCTAAATCAAGCGCTTCTTTTGTGGATTACTTTTGTCATATTATATTTGGCTTTTATGTTTATTCCTAATGTAAATATTATAGTGCTACCATTTATAATAATGTTGCATCTTCTTGGAATTATTGCAGGTGTAAATTCTGCTTTGCGTGGTATAGCGCGCAAGTTACCACTCATTGGGCGGATAAAAATAATTAATTGGGAGAAGTGCGAATAGGAGTCTAACTAGACTCCTTTTTTTTTATTATTTTTACTTTTTAGTCAATAGAACTTTGCGTAAAATACAATGTATCAATTCTTGCTAAAAGGCAAGATTTAGTCTATAGCAGAAGAGAAAGGAAGGTTATAGTTGGATATGGACATTCATTATATTTTTGAAATTGGCTAAAATCTAGGTACAACTCTGCGTAAAATTAAAAGCATAGTACTTTGCATAGTAATTTTTTATATTCAAAAGTTTTCTACAATATTTTACAAAATTTGTAAAAATACAAAAATTATGCAATAATTTGTGGTAAAAATATGAATTTATAAATAAATAATATTTATAATTATTCAAAAACAGCGTTTTTTTGTTTGACAATGCCTCTAACAATCAATATAATTACTTATGAATAGCAAAAGTGCGCATTAAAATAGGGGGTGATAGCACTATGTCCAGGAAAAATATTGCGGTTATGGATTTCGGGTCTAGTCATATCACAGTGCTCATCGGTGAACGGGGCGTGAATGGCACTTTTGATGTCAGAGGCTATGCCGAGATGCCATATGCAGGATACTTGAATGGCGAGATTTTGGAGCCAGAAAAACTAAGCGAAGTCTTATGTTTAGCCATAAAGACTGCGCAAAATAATGCAAGAGTTAAAATTTCGCACTTGTATGTTGGGGTGCCTGGTGAATTCAGTGTAAATGAAGTCAAGAGTGTATCAAAGGACTATGGCAAGCAGAAGAAAATTACCTCTCGAGAGGTCGATGAGTTGTTTTTGATGGCTGATGACTTCGCTAGTAGCCCTACACATATAGTGATAAATCGTAGCCCAGTTTGCTTTGAATTGGATAATGGCGATCGTGTGATTGACCCTAAGGGTGAGAGTACTACTATTTTGTCTGCGACTCTTTCCTTTATGTTGGCTGAGAGAACTTTTGTAGGTGCAATACTACAAGCATTAGAGCCATTGAATCTTCCGTATGTAGACTTTTTGTCCGAACCATTGGCTGAGTGTATGTATCTTATTTCACCTGAGGAACGTGATAATAGCGCAATATTGGTAGATTGCGGATACTTGTCTACCAGCGTGTCTATTGTAGTGGGTGATGGAATAGTCTGTATGAGGAGTTTTTCTTTGGGTGGTGGCCATATTGTAGCTGATATTTGTGAGATGCTAAATGTTCCATTTGGAGTCGCCCAAGAGATAAAGCAGAGGGCGTTGCTTGCTGGCAAACCTAGTGAAACAGAAGAAATAGTGATAAATGCCGACAAAAAATATACCGTAAGTGCTTTGGGTGTATATGAAATTGTGGATAGAAAAATTCGTCAAATTGCCAAGATGATAGTCAAGAGTTTAAATTCTAGCACATATGAAAAACCTGAAAAAATAAGGATAAACCTTACAGGCGGGGGTATTTCGTACATAAAGGGCGCAAGAGAAAGGTTGTTTGAATTGCTGGGTAAAGATGTTACTATTCGAGAGCCAAAAATACCATTGATGAATGAGCCAAATAAAAGCGCTGTTTTGGGACTACTTGATCTTGCACTGCGTCAGAATCAATCTAACAATTCATTGCTTTACAAAATTTTTAGTAAAAAATAAGGGAGAGGAATATTATGGATACTTTTTCAAATAACTATGGACAGGTGAACAACAATCCTGTCGTCAAAATAAAGGTAATTGGTGTTGGTGGCGGTGGTGGAAACGCCGTGAATAGAATGATAGATGCAGGCGTAAGTGGGGTAGAATTTATCACTGTCAATACCGACAAGCAAGCTTTGCAAGTTAGTAAGGCTGATTATCGCATACAGATTGGTACAAAGCTTACTCGTGGTTGGGGTGCTGGTGCTGACCCCGAGGTAGGGTGCAAGGCTGCTGAAGAAAATTATGAAGAGTTAAATCAGGCAGTAAGTGATGCTGATTTGGTCTTTATTACTGCAGGAATGGGTGGTGGTACAGGTACTGGTGCTGCTCCAATGATTGCTGCGCTTACTAGGGAGAAGGAGATTTTGACTATTGCCGTGGTTACCAAACCTTTTAACTTCGAGGGGCGCAAACGTATGGAGAATGCTGAGAAGGGGCTAGAGGCACTTCGTAAGACGGTAGATTCTCTTGTAGTAATTCCAAATGAAAAACTTTTTAAAATTGTACCAAAAGGCACGAGCATTGTAGATACTTTTAGATATGCTGATGATGTATTGCGTCAAGGTGTACAGGGCATATCAAACTTAATTATTGAGAATTCGCTTATCAACCTAGATTTTGCTGATGTGCGTACCACTATGAAAAATCGTGGTCTTGCTCATATGGGTATTGGTAGAGCGAAGGGCGAGCGTCGTATATTCGAAGCGTTGAGTCAAGCTGTGTCTAGTCCGTTGCTTGAGACCACTATTGAAGGTGCTACAGGTATTATCTTTAATGTAAAGGGTGGTATTAGTCTACCTATCGACCAAGTCCACGAGGCTGCCGATTTGATGCGTGAAATCGTAGACCCAAATTGTAATATTATTTTTGGTGCTAGTATTGATGAGTCGCTAGACGATGCTGTAGAAATTACCGTAATTGCTACAGGTTTCCAAGGGAGTAACAATAACCTAATAGACAAGGAAGAAAGCAGTCAGGCAATGCCTAATCGCGAATTGAATTTTGTCGAAAAACCTTATGAAAATACCGTAATGGACATGCGTGAAGAAGAGCCTGAAATGCCAGAACCAGTGCAAAAGACTAGTCGTGTGCAAGTTGATTTTGATGATGCAGATATACCTCCATTTTTGCGTAAATTGAGGGGTAAGTAATAAATAAATTTACAAAAATATCAAATAATAATAGCAGGAATGTACTAAACCTGCTTTTTTTGTAATTTAAAGGAAAAATTCTTGACATTTTTTGCGTATTTTTTTATACTAGAACCAAGATATTATGGGGGAAAGTATGCGTAAGATTTTTATGCTTGTGATGCCGTTGTTTGTTCTTGTCTTTTTCGCTTGTGGCTGTACCACGGCTAATTCTTTTGATGCGCCTAAATCGTTGCTTTTTGATTGCGATACTGAGCTGTTTAATTTGCGTATCGGTACTGCAGAAGAAGAGAATGAAATAGCCTTTGCTCCCTTGCTAACCAGTGGTACTTTGGAAGACTGCTTGATTGAATATGATAAAAATATTATTGACTATAACCCAGTTACAGGCAAAATGGTTGCGTTAAATACTGGTACGACCAAAATTCGCGCTACTGCTGGAGACAAGACTGTCTCAGTAGAAGTCGTGGTAGATAAAGCGGTGTATTGCTCCTCTCTCGAGACGGAAACTGTGTTTGTAGAATTAGGGAAACCTGCTACACTTACCCCCAAGACAAATAGTGGCTATAATATGGGATTTGAATTTTACAGTCTAAGCCCAGGCATTATTAGCATCGATGAAAAGGGTGTTATAGAGCCGATATGTACAGGCACTGCACAGGTAAAGGTAGTCGCTAAAGGGGCATTGAATAAGCAAAATGCTTCTGGATATGAGGCTGTGTATTGTATCATTGATATACAAGTAATAGAGCCACGCACAACTTTGGAATTGGCTATATTAGATGAGAATATGCAAGAGCTAGAATATACTCGTGATGACTATGGTATGAAGAATTATACTTTATTTTCTTCTGATGACAAGAAACCTCTATATTTTTTGAAAATATATAGTGATAAAAGTTTGGTAAATTGTTATTTTTCTGACATAACCACTTCGGCAGAGTGTACCAATCTAGTCGAGGGCTCTCAAAATACTAGACTTTACAAAGATTCGCAAGATTATAGATATTTTCAAGATGGAGCAATTTATTTATCATTCTATGCATTAGATTGTGGCCGTGATTATATGGCGCAAGAAATTGTCGAGCAGGGCTTAAATTTCTATTACCAAAGAGTTACAGAAAGAATTTGCATCAATGTATTTAGACTCAATACTGAAAATAATTTTGGCGTGCGACTCTATGAAGATGAAGAAATGACTACTCAGTACACTTCTTTAAATAGTGATGGATTGTATTATCTTTATGATGACACTGAGATATTTGCTAAGGTAATTTTTGATAAGTATGCTTTGAATAAATATTCTTATGAAGCACAAAATCTAAATGTAACGACTACTAATGATGGTACATTAAAGATTACTCGAGGTGATGTCGCTGGGGTTGGATATTTGACTATTAAGTCGGCAGATGCTAGTGAGGTAGAAATTGTACTAGGGTTCTGTAATATGTCGAATGAGACCACCATTTCTACTGATTCAACTCCTGTAGTGGTGTTGTATACGAATGGTGATGAGCCTGCTACCTTTGAGACAGGGTACACGGTTTATTCAGAACTTGGAGAGTTAGTATATTCACAAAATTGCGAAATAGTATTTCTAGACGATGAGGGGGCTGAAATAAACTTGGCAGATGGAGTATTGGGGTATACTGATGTTACTTATCCATCTCTAGTGATAGAATTTAACGAAGTTGGGAAATATAAGTTTAGATTACGAAGTACTACTTATGGGTATTTGTCTTCAGTGATAACAGTGTATGTTTTTAATGAAACTAGTTTGGTAGGATAAAATTTGTATGCGTGTTTTGGGCAAACATTGCAAATAAATAAAAATTGGGGGAAATATGACAGAAAAAACAGAAGGAGTATTGAACGCACTGACTATTGTGGGTTTGGTGCTAGTGTCATTTGTTTCAGTCGTATGTGTAGCATTGTGTATAATGCTAGCTGCTGGTTATTTTAATAAAGAATATGAGCCTTTGGAAGGTTTGAAGTTTAGCACAACAGAACCTCTGGTTATTTCAGAGAATGCTGGGTCAGTTTATTTGACAGTGCTAGCTAATACCGCACTCGTAACAGAAGATGGCTATATACAAGATAATACAGTAGATTCGAATATCAAAATTACGGTATATGTGGGCGAAGGTAAAAATGCTGTTAAGGATACCTCAATCATTGAGGTACCTAGTACTGTAAAAAAAGGTGTGCCATTCAAAATTACTGCCAAAACATTGGAAGATGGCTTTAATAAAGGCGGGGTATGCTACATTGATGCACAGACTAGTGATACATTGTATCGTGTAGCCGAGCGTATTCCTGTATATGTAGATGTACCAGT
>CALWKL010000061.1 GCA_944381255.1 uncultured Clostridia bacterium
CTCTAGTCTACCTAAAAGCATATGTAAGTTGTGCTCTATATTCAGTAACGCTTTGTCAGCATTATTCTTAAAATTTGCAATAGCTACATTTATCTGCATTGATTTAGAATTGTAAATATTATCACTAGCCACGCACAATCTAGTAGTATAGCTAGCCACGGCGTCTGTACGTGTATCAAAAAATGCTGTAGATAGATACAATAATCTACGTGTATTGTCCTCGAGATGTCTCTTTACTTCTTGAATATCAGTAGTTACCAACTCTGCAGCAGCCGAAGGCGTAGGAGCACGCAAGTCTGCCACAAAGTCTGCTATAGTAAAATCTGTCTCATGACCGACGGCACTTATTATAGGTTTATTCGCTTGAAAAATTGCGTGAGCCAATTCCTCATCATTGAAAGTGCTCAAATCTTCTGCAGAGCCACCACCTCGAGCGATTATTATGACATCTACATCTGTTTTGTCCAAAGCCTTTATACCAGCGATAATAGTCGCTTCTGCCCCTATCCCTTGGACTTTGGCAGGATATAGCACTACATCTAGCATAGGGTTACGCCGACCTGTAATATCAATTATATCTCGTATTACTGCACCAGTCTCACTAGATACTACTCCAACTCTACGAATTATTTCAGGCAAAGGTTTCTTTTTTGCAGGGTCAAAATACCCCAAGCGCTCTAATTTTTGCTTCATTTCCAAAAATTTTTGATAAAGTAGTCCTTGTCCATACGGTTCAATTTTTGCTACATTAAAGCTAAACCTGCCACCCTTTATATAATAATTAGGGGCACCGATGCACAAGACTTGTTCGCCCTCTTTGGGCAGATACCCATTAGAATAGCCAAACTTGACACAGTTTAGCACTGCGCCATCATCTTTTATACTAAAATATAAATTATCACCAGAATACGAGAGCGCTGACACCTCGCCATATATAGAAATATTTTGCAATATCTCTTCTGCCAAAAAAATATTGTGTATATATGTATTGAATTGTGTTACAGAAATTATATTACTCATTTTTTGCAGTTATTTCCTTATAAATTTTGTCAATAACACTATTTACAAAACCTGCACTTTTGTCTGTAGAATATTTTTTTACCAAATTAAGCGCTTCATTGATTGCGACTTTATGAGGAGTATCAGCACAAAACTTTAATTCATAAACACAAAGTAGTAATGCTACCTTGTCTGCAGAAAACAGTCTATCGTACTTATACTCACTCAAGTTATGGCTAATTAACTCTTTTAACTCTGGTAATTTATCCCTTACGCCATTCACTAACCCTTGGACAAACTCCAAATCTTTTTCGCTAAAAGGCGCACCATCTAGCATATCCAAAAAGCTATCCATATCAAAGCCATTATTCAAAAATTGATTAGAAAAAATCATTTTGTAGGCTATCTCTCGTGCTTCAGTCCTAGTCATTTTATCCTCCCTAAAAAACAACCAAAAACCCCCATAGGGGGCCTTTTGTTTTAATATAAATTTAGATTACTCATTTTTCTCAAATTCTATGCCCATAACGTGGACATTGATATTCTTTACATTAGCTTCGGTCATTGAGGTGATGCTATTTTTGATATTCTCTTGGACTTTACATGCTACATCTGCTACACAGTTATCTGCATACACATTTAGGTACACATCAACACACAGTCCATCAATATTGTGAGAAATTTTGACGCCTTCGTAATAGTTGGTACTGAAGAGTTTGCCTAACTTTGCACCACCAAAATTGGTACATAGGCTTGATACACCGCTTATTTCCTTGGCAGCCAAGTTAATAATTGACAGCAGTATAGTCTTGTTGTAACTGACTCTACCTTGACCGTTGTTATTAATCTCTTGAATAGCCATACGCTCACCCCTTTTAGAGGGTATTATATCACAGTAAAGTAATTTTATCAACTATTCGACTGGAATTATTTTGATATTATCTATAGATTTCTGAGTCTGGTCTTGGACTACTTGTACAATTCCTGCTACTTGTGCATCAGTGAGTTCGTCTGATTTTACCATTACATTTACAAAATTATCAGTCATTGACACAATTACATCTTCATAACCTTTGCCTCTAATGTTGCCTTCGAGATAAAGTTCACTCTCAATAGTTGCAGCAATATTAGCGAGTGCAGTTTCTGCAGACTTTTTGGCTTCAGCAGTAGTATTTTGACTCTCCAAAATACCTGTGTAATACAGCTTCTCCTGTGTGCGTGCTGAATCTCTTTCTGCCCTATATGAGGTAAAGAAATTTGAAGAATTAATTGAAGCGTTAGTATTGATTACCTCTCCATTACCCGCTTGATTTATAGATAGATTTAAAAACCCTGTCAGCACGAGCAAGCATAGCATTACGCTCAAAACTATTATTTTTTTCTTCTTCGTTACCATTTTTTACTCCTTTATTTACTTTTACAAAAAATTTCTACAGCACTACTATCTACTTTTAGAAGAGCTTGTACAGCCTTTAGTATATCTAATTTTACCTTGATATTATCCGCGCCACTGGCCACTACCACTACACCCTTGACATTCGGCATTATCTCTTTGATTACTAATGGCTCGCTCTTACCATTGACTGTAATAATGATTGGCTCTCTACTTTCATTACTTGTTTCAGTTTTGTTGGTAGAGCCATTTGAAGTAGTATTTTCTGTACTGCTATTTTTTTGGTCATCAGCGTAGGCTAGTACTCGCTCAATTTCACCATCTAGAGTAATCATACAACTAGTATCACCTGCTCCAGAAATTTGGCTTAGTACCGAATTTAGTCTGCTCTCTAGCATTTTTGCATACTCCAAAGTTGTGGTAATATTCCCAGAAGAAACAGAGGTGGATTGAGTACTATTTTTGCTCCCCGCCGGCCAAAACAGGATTGCCAATATGGCTATTACTAATATTATTAAGGCGTAGACTTCAATATGCTTAATTTTCTTTAATTTTAGAAAATATTTATTCAAAAAAGAAAAATCTAACTTAGCCATACAATATTATTTGCTCCTCCTCCACATTCACAAGATTTTTAATCAACTCCTTAATTTTGGTATGGTAATCTATATGCTGTTCATTTTCTTTTATGACCAAATCGCATAAATTTACATATAAATACAAAATTTCGCTATCTTTAGAATCCATACTTATCATGACATCACAACCAGAGTATCCTAGTCCAGCTAGGCTACGCTCGATATTATCTTCCATATAATTTTTGTTTTGTTCGTTCAAGTTTTCCAAAATATCTTGATTAATAGCATATTCGCTATCAATTACCAAACTATTACTATCAAAGCCATTCCTTAATAAATCACTAATAGGGCTAATTATTACTGCTATTACAAAAATCGCCATTATGGACTTGATGTATTTGCTAATTTTACTATCAGGCAAAACCAAATCAACCAAGACAGTAAGTATTACAACCCCAACAATTCCTAATAAATATCCGCTAAATACGCTCATATCTCACCCCAAATTAGCAGTTACCAATAACATACCAATGCTGACTATATACATAAATCCAACACCAGCAATGATGACTACCAGCATATTCACATTCTTTGATACTTGACTCAAAAAATCTGGTATTTTGGAATTAGTAAGAGGCTCTAAGATAGATGCTGTAAGTTTCAATCCTAGTGCCAGTACTGCAATCTTGACTATAGGCACAATAATCAAACTAAATGCTAATAAAATTCCTACCGCGCCTATTGCATTTTTGATTAATACGCTACTAGCCATTACAATATTAAAGCCGTCAGAAAGATATCCTCCTAATATTGGTACATAACTTTTTAGAGCGAACTTGGTAGCACGAATTGATACGCTGTCAAAATTCCCTGCGACAATTCCCTGTACCATAATTAGTCCCATAAAAGCACTAAAACATATGCCTGCTATCCACTTGAATGCTGATTTAAAGAAAGAATTAAATTTATTTAGGCTAATAGAATGAGATAAATTACCCACTACTGAGAACACAAATGCAAAGGTAAATAAAGGAATAAGCACATAATTAAATATCTGTATTACACCATTACTAAACAAAGCTAATGTTGGCTGAAAAATTCCCACTGTTACTGCCCCACCCACTGATGCTAGTAGGGTAAGAATCATAGGAAATATAATGTCCATTTGCGCCTTTATAGAAGCAATACTACTACCGACCTCACTTAATAGAGAAAACACACACCCAGAGATAACGACTATTACTACTCCAAAGCAAACGAAATCTATTATTCGCCCCACCGATTCAGAGCCTACATCAGAGCGTATCGAGCCTACTAGACTACACAAAATAGTAACGGCTACTACAATGCAGAGCAAAGGCACAAAGTCTAATAATTCACCAAAAAAGCAATCTAAAAAAGCTCCGATAAAAGTTCCAGCATCTGCGCCAAAATCTCCATTTAGCAAAGCACTTACTTTGTCAAAAAAAGATGATGAGCCAAATACCTCTTTGCTTTCCGTACTTAAATCTGCTATAATGCCATCTAGTCCACTAAAGTCAAATTCATCTAAATTGTTATACACTGTGTCTGTTAATTCGTTCTCAATTGCAGTAGTGTCCTCTGTACAAAAGACATCTGGTATAGTAAAAATTGCTACTAAAAACATTAATATTATTAGGACAAGGAGTGCCCTACTTGATTTTAATTTTTTCACACCATTATACTCGCTAAAAGACTAATTAAATTCTTTATTATTGGTATCGCTAGAATAAAAATAGCTAATTTCCCTGCAAGTAAAATTTTGCTAGCGATTGCGCTATTGCCACTATCACTACAAATATTAGCTCCAAACTCTGTTAGGTATCCTATACCTACTATTTTAAGTAGAATAATGAATAATTCTGGGTCAATGTGAGCACTATCCAGCAACATAGTGAATAATCCATACACTTCCTGTAGCATCTCAATTATGTAAAAAAACATAACTACCGAACCAGCCACGCCCACTAGCACAGCTAACTCTGGCTTCCACTGTTTGACTACGATTACGGCAATTGTAATAATGAGTGCCAACCCAATAAATTTAAAAATTAAATCCATTTTTACCTAATATAGACTAAATAAATTTTGCACCGTGTTAAAGAGTTCGCTAATAATATCTACTATCATAAATAGCACTACTACCAATCCGGCTAGAGTGGTAAGCGTTGCAATTTCATCTTTGCCAGCTTGCTTCAATACTTGAGCAATTATTGCTACCACTATACCAATTCCAGCAATTTTAAAAACAATTTCTACTCCCATTTATGCCTCACAAAACTATAATAAACAAGGCAATACCGCATATGATACCAAGTTTTGAATAAATAGGGCTTGCGATATTTTCTTTTTGCCTAGACTTGTCCAAAAGTATTTCAAAATTGTTTCTTGTATCTTTAATTGCGTTAATCTGCGCTTCACAATCTAATTTGCCAAAACTATTTAAAAAATTCGCTATTTCGCGCGCTACATCTGGTGAGGTTACCTTTTGCTCCCTTTGCCACTTCGATAGAAATTCTTTGTTATCCAAATTTTTTTCTAATTCAGCAAGGAATGCATTGAAATCTGCTCCATAACACTCTTTTTGTGAAGCGAGTAAGACTTTGATAGTGTCCTGTCGAAAGGCACAATTACTCTCGAGGCTCTTAAGGAAATTATCAAAGTCTTGATTAAACCTTAGAGTCTTTTTTAGACCACCACGGAAAGCAAAGCCCAATACAGTACTGCCAATCAACAGCACAAAGCCAAGTAGCAAATTCAATGTCTACCTCCCAAAAAATAGGCAACTTTTGTTTTTATCAAAGACATATTCTATAGTCCCAGGCCCTTGCCTACTAGATAACACTACAAAACGTTCGATTACCGCGGTGTCAAGCACTTCTTTTAGTATAGGTTTAGCCCACAATTCCTCTAAGTTTGAACAGTGCGTGGTCGCCAAAAATTTTACACCAGCGCCCACCAAACTCAAGAGAGCTGTGGCATCAGACCTAGTAGATATTTCATCTAAAACAATTAATTCTGGGCTCATTGTCCTAATCGCATTGGTAATGCACTGCTCCTTTTTACCACCAGAATAGACATCTACATAGTTACCACAATACAGACTATGTTGACCATTTAAAGAGGCAGAGATTTCCCTACGTTCATCGATAATTAATATATTTTTTGCAATATGCTTGTCCGAAAAATGAGTACACAAATCACGAATAAAAGTAGTCTTACCCGCTCCAGGAGGCGATAAAAGTAAAGTATTGTATACTCCGCTTGAATTATCATATAAGTATTGCAAAATATTTAGGCTACAATTTTTTACTAAATGTGGTATACGAATATTTAATGAACTAAAATTTTTTATGGTCTTAACTTGTCCATTATCCATAACAACATCGCCACATATTCCTATTCGTACACCATTTTGCAGAGTTACAAATCCTTGTTTTATATCATCATTGTATGCATAAATACTAGATTCGCAAGCCTTAAATACTATATCATAGATTTCCTTAAACGTAGGACGCATTGCATCACTAATATCATTTGACAAGCCATTGTCTGCTAAATAAAATCTACCACCATACTCTAATACAATGGGCTGACTTACACGCAATCGTATTTCGGTAATTTTATTTTTATCCAGATTTTGCATCGCACGACTGATTCTGTCTGGTAAAATATCGTATATCACTTACCCCTCCTTTTTTATAATGTATTAGATATAGTAAGTATTTATGATAAAAAAAAAGAGCGCAATTATGCTCTCTCTACATACTCGCCAGTACGAGTATCGATTTTAATTTTTTCACCA
>CALWKL010000062.1 GCA_944381255.1 uncultured Clostridia bacterium
AGATTCACTCCAATATGACTAAATATTTGCTTACGATTTTTTATAATTACCTCGTAGCAATATATGATAAGAAAGAAATTTTTATGAATTTTTTTCAATACATTGACATCAATAAGTAAAGTATGCTATTATTGTTACGATTTTACAAAGGAGAAAATTATGCAGAAAAAAATGATTGTCCTTGTCGCAGGAAGTAGCGGAGCAGGCAAAACTACTATAATTAAAAATGCAATTCAACGGCTAGGACAAGACAATCTCGATACCTTCCCCACTTGCACCACACGTACCCCACGCGAAGGCGAACAGCATGGTCGTGATTATCTATTCTTTGATAAGCCAGAATTCAATCAATCTATAAAAGAGCATAATATAATAGAAGCCAAACGTGTGTACAATAATTATTATGGTACAAATATTGCAGTAATACTTGAAAAGCTTCAATCTACCAAAGTCTTAATAAAGGACTTCGATGTGCAAGGATACCAAAATGTAAAAAAACGCATATCACGTAGTCTAGAAAAACGCAATTTGGAGCAAATACCCATGATTACTGTTCTAATAGATGCCCCAGATGATATTTTACTAGCAAGGCTTACAGGACGAAATGATAACACAAATGTAGCCGAACGCGCCACTGCACTATCTGTTGACCGAGCATGCAAAGACCAAAATGAATATGATTATCGCATTGATAATAGTAGCACGAATATGAATTATTGTCTTGATAAACTCTGCGAGATTATAGATAAGGAGTACCAAGCCCACTTCCATGAGCCACTTTGTCTAGCTACTACAAGTGAGTTAAATTTTGACTGCACCAGTGTAGATAGTAGTGTCAGTGCTTGTAATCAAAAGGAATAAATAGATATATCAATATTAGTAAATAAAAATAATAATTTTTGCATATTATACAATCAAAAATAGTTATAAAAAAACATCTCTATTGTAGAGATGTTTTATTTTACTCAATATTAGAGTTATCTTTTATAATTTTGTTTCTTAATTGCCCACATGCACCACCGATGTCTTCACCGATAGTACGGCGAATAGTAACGGACACACCTAGTTTTTGAAGCAAATTAGCGAATTGTTCCGCTTTTTTGCGTGTAACAGTCTTTAAATCTCTCTCTTTTACTTCATTCAATGGAATTAGATTTACATGACTTGGGAAACCGTGTACCAGCCCCGCAAGCTCCCTCGCACATTCTGGTGTATTATTGACACCATCAGTTAAAGCATATTCAAAAATTACCCTTCTATTAGTTGATTCGAAATATTTTTTAGCGGCATCTATAATTTCATGTATTGAATATTTATTCGCAATAGGCATAATCTTTTTCCTAATTTCATCATTAGGCGCGTGCAGAGAAATTGTAAGCACTATTGGCAAATTTTCTTTGGCAAGGCGTAGAATATTAGGCACAATTCCACAGGTAGATAAAGATATATTTCGTGCTGAAATATTTAAGCCTTCTTTAGCATTAAGTAAATGTATAAACTTAATCACGTTATCATAGTTGTCAAGAGGCTCACCACTTCCCATTAGCACGACATTAGTTACCTGTCTATCTCTATCTTTTTTGCCTCCCAAATACGCATTGACGACTAATACTTGGCTAAGGATTTCCCCCGCAGTGAGATTGCGTGCTAATCCATTGAGGGTTGAAGCACAAAATTTGCACCCCATACGACAACCTACTTGGGTTGACACACACAGAGTATTTCCATACTTATAGTGCATTAATACGCCCTCAATTATGTTACCATCGGTCAATTCATAAGCAAATTTTTGCGTACCATCTTTTCCATTTAGAATAGTATGGATTTTAAGAGGCTCATCATAAAAGTTTTCAAGTAATTTTTGCTTTAACTCGTTTGGAATATTACTACAACTGCTTATCGGCTTTGATAACACAATATTATCCATTATTTGTTTTGCTCTAAAAGGCTTTTCACCCCATTCTTTCATTAAATCCTGTAATTCAGCTAGGCTATAATTTTGAATTATTTCCATACATACCTCAATATTTAATACAAAAAAGTGGCAATATTGCCACCTTTTTAGTTACGTAATCCTAATTCTGCATTGAGCTTTCTGTAGCGCTCTAGATCGGTACGCTCCAAGTATTTTTTGAGACCTTGACGTTTACCAACCAATTTCATAAGACCTCTACGAGTGTGGTTGTCCTTTGGGTGCTGCTTTAGGTGCTCAGTCAAATGTCTAATTCTTTGAGAAAGCAAAGCAATCTGCACTTCTGGAGAACCAGTGTCTTGCTCATTGCGACCATATTTAGCAATAATTTCTTGCTTAGTCATTATTAGTTCCTCCATAAATAATATTCGCCCAAAACAACGCTATGCGAGGAGTCAAACCGCAAAGCCTTGTAACAGGTATGTAAACATTATATCATAACATTTGATATTTGTAAAGACATTATTCAAAAAACTCTCGTTTTGTTTTTGTAATTTGTTTTATATTGGAGATATATTCGCATAAATCTCCTGTAGTATTCAAAATTTCTTTGGTTTTATGCAAATTATTAACTTTGATACAACTACTAGATAGACCACATCCTATCATAGTTGATATTCCATATGTACTATCCTCGATATACTTACATTTTTTGTTTGGCAAGCAGTAACCTACATTCTCAAAACATCCACCTTGAATATCACTACAGTACAAAAAATATGGAGAATACCTCTGCTCCAACAAAAAATCATTTGAATATTCGTGTAATCTTCGAATAGCAGGATACCTATCTTCTGTAGGAGGCTTTGCATTTTTAATCTTTGGGCAGTGCATAGAGTAAAGGTCAATACAGCTTGCGCCTAATTCTATAGCATATTTTAGATTACGGCCTAGTTGCAGTTCTCGCTCTTTACCGATTCCAACTACTAAACGTACAGATATGTCAAAGCCATTTGATATAATTAATTTTAGATAATCATAGACCTCACGGAACTCAAAATGCTTATTCAATACGCGCAATGTTACCATATTAAAGGTTAGAGCATTAAGTATAAATCTAACATTGGGATATTTTCTTAGAACAGCCATTTTTTGTTCGGTAATTAGTTTTGCATCACTTAGTTCAATGCATATCTCATTCAAAGTATATGCACATAGACTCAGTAATTTACTTAATTCTTCAGCAGAGAATACCAATACATTACCAGTAAAACATACAGATTTAACAAAATAACCACGTTTTAAAATTATTTCACGGGTTGCTATTACATCAAAAAGTAATGCGTCAAAGTAATCTTTAAAGCATTTATTTGTGCGTTTGTAAATTTGTCTATCACAGTTAGAACATTGATTTTCACAAATAGGCACTGATATATTCAATAAGACCTCGTTGTCATTCCTAACAATGCAACATTCGCTCTTGTATGCCTCTACTACAAGATTCGATTTTCGAAAATCCATATGTTTTTCTGCAAAAAGGTAATCACGGACGTCGTTTATCGGTACTCCTGAATTTACAATTTGCGCAACTTTCTGTGTAGGAAATTCTACTCGAAAATCCTCTGTCCAAGGCATTTTTGAAAAGTCTTTTGGTTTTTCCTTTGCTTTTGGTATTCTTAGCTTTGGCATAAATATACCTCAATATGATTTTAAAATTAATTCTAATTTGTTATAGAAAATTGAATTATTGAGTTGAGTAGATGCTTTACTAGTCATTTTGATAGTAAAATTCCCCAATTGTTCATTTATGTCTAATAGATTTAACTGTTTGAATGTAATCAAACATGCAACAAACTGAACATAATTTATATCTTTTTGAATTTTCTTGAGTTTATTAAAATAGTTGTAATCATCGAAGCCTACCAAATTCATTTTTGTAGCTTTCTTGATTAAATTAAAATATTCTCCAAAAATTTTGCGTGATAAGTCTAAAAATCTAAAAGGCGAATATACAAAAGGAGTAGAATTCGGAATGTAAATCTCCGCTTGACTATGCTCGTTTAGGTATACCAAATATGCCTCATCTAATACTCCATCTAAAAGTATAATTCTACTATAATTATGGTAGTCATTAGAAATCGCAGGACACAAACAAATTGTGTTGTACCCACAATTATTTGTAAGATTTAGATACTCATAGCACACAATATTATACTTTGATGAATATTGCTCGCAAAAATCTTTGTAACTTTTGAGAGTATTAGCAATTATCAAAGTACCGTAAATTTGACTGCCTCCAGAAGCCAGCAAATCGCCTAGTTCGTGCCGAGAATATGTCTGAAATTTTGATATTTTACCATTACTAGATAATGCTAGTTGCTTAATATATTCGCCACCCACTCGCTCTTCCCCAACATTAGGAGAAGATACTATTTGTAGATTTTTTACTATACCTTTACAGTTGTTATTACCTCGGAAAGTATCCACCCAAAGTTCTGCTATGCACTCTTTTTTACTGCTCTGTGCTAGTAAATTAAAATACTGTCCGCAATTGAATGCAAGCAAATTAATATTAGGCAGTTGTATAGTCAAGTGATTACTATTACTTTTCATAGGGGTTATTGTAGCTTTATCAAAAAGCAATCTAAAAGTAGGTGCTGGATTTTGACATCCATAAGGCTCCAAAATCTCCAAAGCTCTCAAGCGCTCGATGTTTATATCCCTTACTTCAATATCCAAATCATATTCACAGTAAGGCTCAAAATACTCATCACCATACATACTAGCAATAGTGTTCTCAAGCCTTGATTTAAATTCTTCAATTTTGTCTTTGTGCACTGTCATACCAGCAGCCATTACATGGCCACCAAAACTTGTAAGTATGTCTTGCAACTTAGTCAAAATTTCGTGTACATTGATACCTTCTATACTTCTACAAGACCCTTTGAAATATTCGCCTTCTAATCCTAATAAAAATGTTGGGCGCCTATATTCTTCAGTAATTCGTGCAGCAACAATACCTAGTATACCGATATTCCAATGTTCGCTAAATAATACTATAGCTTTTTTGTTAGCAAGATTAATATTTTTTAATTCGTTTACACAGTCATTATAAGCAATGTTGCAAAGATCTTGTCTATCTGTATTATAAGATAACAATTTATTAACCAATTCGCGCAAGACAGCTTTGTCCCGCTCTATATACAGCCTCAGACTATGATTTGCATCACCCATTCTACCAGATGCATTTAGTTTTGGTGCTAATTTAAAGCTGACATCTTGACTAGTAATCTTGTTACCCAATTTTAGTTCTTTACACAAAGCCACTATTCCATCAGGGAAAGCCTGAAGAGGAGCATCTAATCCGTATTTTACTATTACTCTATTCTAATCGATTAGGGGTACTATATCAGAGACCGTAGCAATGGCACAAACGGGCAAGTATTTGCGCATAGTGTCTATATTAGAAAGTGCTTGTACAAGTTTTAAAGCCACACCAGCACCACAAAGTTCGCTAAAAGGATATCGCTGACCAGGTAACTTAGCATCAATAATCAAACAATTTGGCAATAACTCTGGACAATCATGGTGATCTGTAACTATAACATCTATACCTTTGGACTTGATATATTCTACTTCATCGTGTCCACTGATACCACAATCAACTGTAATGATTAAACTTGGATGAAAAGTTTCAATAACATAATTTACTGCGTCTCTTGTCAATCCATATCCATCTGAATAACGATTTGGCAAAAATACATCAGCAGAGCAACCTTGACTTTTCAAATAATCTAGCAAAATATAACTGCTCGTTATACCATCTACATCATAATCCCCAAAAATCAAAATCTTCTCATGATTGTTCAATGCCTGACGAATACGATTCACGACTTTGTCCATATCGTTAAATAGAAATGGGTCATGCAAATTACTTAATTTAGGATTAAGGAATTTATCTATCTCAGCATCTGTTGCGATACCTCTCTCCAACAAGATTTCTGCTACATCAGTACTGATTTTGTATTTTTCAACTAGAGCATTTATGTTATCCACTGTATAAGGATAATGCCCATTTTTCTTATATTTCATATTTCTTTCCTTACAAAAAGCCTCCCATAGATAGAGGAAGGCTTTAGTTTTTATTCTTCAATAGGAGTTGCCTCTGCCTCGACCTCGTTAGTACTAGTCTTTGCTTTGGCAGCTTTTGCTTTTGCTCTCTCTCTGATACTATGCTTACCGCCTCTCATCATAGTAGCCCAAAGTGGTGCGGAAATGAATATAGAAGCATAAGTACCAGCTAGTAGACCGATTAAGATAGGTATAACAAACTCAGACATCTGTGGTACACCTATTACCGCCAACATAAAGATGGCTAAAATTGTGGTAATTGATGTATTCAGAGTACGATTTAATGTTTGCTTAATAGACAAGTCTGCAATTTCTTTATTACTTAGATTTTCTAGGCTTGGCATACTTAGATTTTCTCTAATACGGTCAAAGACAATAATTGTATTGTTAATCGAATAACCAAGAATGGTGATTATTGCGGCAACGAAAGAACTATTTATCTCAACTCTAAATATAAGCACGCAAGCACACATTATCAACACATCATGGAAAAGTGTAATTAATGCAGCGACACCACTTAAGAATTCAAATCGAATTGCTATATATATAAGTATGAAGATTAACGAAATGAATACTGCAAGTAATGCATTGGTAAGGAGCTCTGCACTAGCGACAGCACTTTTTGACTCTGCGTTTACTATTGTATAGTCAGGCAAAGCCTCCTTTAAAGCTTCAACTATAGCGGAGTTTATCTCCTCCATATCACTAGTAGAAGCCCCATCTTTATTTTGGTACTGAATTGATACAGCTTGCTGTCCACTCTCACCTACGCGTTGGTCCTGAGCAAGATCCAAATCGTACTCATCCAAAACTTCTCTAGAAACATTTATAACAGTATCATATTCCTCTTTGCTTATTTCACCTGAAGCTTGAATTTCAATAATATTACCACCGGTAAAGTCCATTCCTAAATTAAAGCCAAGGGTTGCGAGTATAATTGCACCAACCAAAATTAATGTCGCACTAAACAACAAAAAATATTTGGTATATTTACTTGCTCTAAAATTATTTTTAAAGTCGGCAAATTTTGATTTAGACAAGTTCAACTACATCGTCCCCCCTTTTAAGATTATAGTCCTTCGCTCTGTTGGAGTTCAGTGGATAATATGTCATCATTAGCCATCTCGTTACGAGAAGTGATGTAAACATGCTGAGTACTACACCAATTAATAAAGTAATAGCGAAACCTCTAATAGTACCAGTACCCAATAGCATCAGTATAAGAGATACCACAATGGTAGTAATGTTTGAGTCTAGAATTGCGGTCATTGACTTTTTGAATCCACCACGGATAGACTGTGCAATGCGTTTACCTGACCTATACTCTTCCTTGATACGCTCGAAGATAATAATATTACCATCGATAGCCATACCTATAGATAGAATAATACCAGCGATACCAGCGAGAGTTAATTGAACAAATGGTAATGCTTGCAAGAAGAATAGCATCAAAATTACATAGAAGCACAACGCAATACTAGCAATTACGCCCATCATTTTGTAGCGCCATATCATAAATGCAAAAATAAGAATTAACGCAACAATACCTGCAATAAGTCCGTACTTAATAGCGTCAACACCAAGTGTCGCACTTACTACAGTATTCTCAAGCAAAGACAATTCTAGCGAAAAAGTACCACTTAAGATTTGAGTAGCGAAATCTTCTGCCTGCTCATAAGTATCCATACTACCAGAGATAAAGGTCTTACCTCCAGCGATAGCAGCCTCTACCGTAGGTGCAGAAAACAATTCTCCATTACGATAAATATAAATAGAACCACCAGCCTCATATTGTTGGCTAGTTAATTCATAAAATTTTGTAGCACCTTCGGGACTAAATTCGATAGTAACACCATATTCAAAAGCTCCACTTGAGGTCTGCTGTTGAGAAGCATAAGCATTGACTATATCCTCACCAGTTAGTATCGCTTCATGTACTACTCCATCACTATCCTCTTCTGCTTTAAATTCCAGAGAAGCTGGCTGACCTATCAACTCAAAAACCGTCTCAGGGTCAGACACATCAGGCACTTCTACACGAATACGGTTACCTTGCTGAATAGTTATCAATGCCTCAGTATATTCCTCAGTAATCATCTGAGTAATGCGTGCTTGAGTCGCTGCCAATTTCTGGTCAAAGTCGCCTTCATCTCCCTCACGCAAATTTGCCTCGTAAACTGCCAGTACTCCACCCTTTAGATCGAGGCCTAGCTTAATAGAATTGGCAAAACCATTGTAAGTATAATGCGTGAATGGCACATCAAAGCTAGCGAAAGCCAATACGAAACCCAAAATCAATAATATGCCAATAAATATAAATCTCTTTATTGCCGTAGGCTTATTCATTCTTGAAACTCCTTGTAGATACTTGCTATTATAATATAAATAGAAAATACTGTCAATTGATTTTTACTTTTTTATCAAATAAATTATAGACTATTTTGAAAATTTTATAATTTATAGAATAAGTAAAATCTTACAAACATATAAATAAAAAAACATTAGGAGGAAAAAATGACAAAAACCAGTAAATTGTCTGTAGATACTAGCAATAGTGCTTTCTTAAGTCTACTCAAGGGGACTTTTTGGGCAATATCCACTTCGCTTGTATGTGTACTTATATTTGCCTTCGTTATTAAATTTACCACTATTAGTGAGACGTTTATTTCCCCTATAAATCAGGGTATAAAAGTGCTAAGCATATTGGTAGGAGCCTTTGTGATGAGCAAAAAATTAAAGAGCAACGGCTGGTTTTGGGGTTTAATATTAGGTATTACCTACACAATACTTGCCTTTTTGGTATTTTCTATACTAGATGGAGAATTTCACTTTACGCTGAGTTTGCTAAATGATATAGCCTTTGGTAGCGTATTGGGACTTATTTCAGGAATAATCGCCTTCTCCATAAAATAAAAATCCACGGGTATACCCCGTGGTTTTTCAAATTAGGGTAAAACCCTTTGCTCTAGCAGTGCGTAAACGCACATAGTCTACTTGCGTATCGCAAATCGGTTATTTCCTTTTGAAAGGATCCACTAATTCTTGCATTGTCATCTGTTCTATTCGCTTATCTTCTTGTAATTGATTTGCGATATACTCCTTTATTTTCTTCGTATTCTTTCCTACTGTATCTACATAGTATCCTGTGCACCAAAATTCTCTATGTCTATATTTTAACATTAAATTTGTAAACTTTTGATATATTAATACCGTACTCTTTCCCTTGAGGTACCCCATAAAACCGCTTACGCTTATTTTAGGGGGTATCTCAACCAACATATGTACATGATCTGGGCAGACTTCAGCCTCTAGTATATTAACCTTTTTATATTCGCACAAACTACGAAGAATTGCACCAATTTCTCTCCTTTTCTCTCCATAAAATACCTTTCTTCTATATTTAGGAGCAAACACTATATGATACTTGCAATTCCATGTAGTGTGTGCTAAACTATTACTAACTTCTTTCATTTGCAACTCCTTGTGTTATTGATTTTGTGTAGACTACGAAGATATAATAACACAAGGAGTGAAGGAAGCAAAGGTTAACCTTCAATGAACCACGGGACTATCCCGTGGTTTTCTTATAACAAAAAAACCACACAAATTAAGGGGTGGCTCTCTTTATATATTCATAGCTTTTTTTACTTCAGTTTGAACAGGAATAACTTGTAATGGAACTTCTTGCGTTGGAATATCTGGCTGTGATGTGGTATTGTTTGGGACTATCACTTTTTTATCTGACAGACCAAATAATGATTTTATATTTTCTGAAGAGTTTATAAATGAAATGGAAATGCGCATTCTTTTTCGTGGTATTTCAATTTTAATAACAATTTTGGCTAGTATTTTTAGTTATGTAACCCCACGCAAAATGCTTGTTTATAAAATGGATAATTACATATAAATACACCAGAAAAATCACTTTCTATTAAACCTAGTGAGCTAATAAAGTATGAAAAAATATATTCATATCCTAAAGAAAAAAATCCTTATAAAAAAAGTTTATTTTGCGATGTGGTTTTATATTTAGAAAATGAAAAGATTTTATTAAGAAAGGCAGATTGCGATTTTTTTCTAAAATCAATTATTAAAACAGTAAAAAATATAGAATTAAAAAACGAAAATATTAAAAATTAGTAGCATTTTTATATAATTATTTGTTAAAATAGTATTAAATAAAAGGAGAAACAATGGAAGAAATTAAACCAATAATTATTGA
>CALWKL010000063.1 GCA_944381255.1 uncultured Clostridia bacterium
GTTTGTTCCTAAAGATATTTATAACGCAAAAACTAAAAAATAAACTTTTCATAACAAATATTTTTTCAAAATTTAGTTTAATAGGCTTTTTGCTTATGATTTTTACTAAATAGAAATTCCTAGTCAATAAAAAAATGCGATTTTATCGCACTTTTTTAATAATAATTTTGTATTTATATGCCTATTTAAGCATTTTTGCTATCTAGATTTATTGGAAAGCAAACATCCAAGTAGAAAACATTATTTGCATAATTTATATTCATGAAACCTTTATATTTATCAACAATTCTTTTAATTGATCTAACACCAAAGCCATGGCTTGTTTTATCATCTTGGGAAGTTAAAGGAAGCCCATTTTCTAAAATAATTTCTTTACCATCATAACTGTTTTCAACATGCAAACAAACTATATTATTAGTCTTTTTTACACTAACAAAAATAAACCTGTCATCTTTATTTTGAATTTTTCTAACGGCATCAATTGCATTATCTAATGCATTCTCAAATAAAGCATATAGTTCATAATTTTTCATGAAATTAAATAACTTACCATCAACAATACATGTCAATTCAATATGATGCTTTTCACATGTAATCGCTCTACTTGATAAAACAACATCAATAACTTCGTTATTCGTCCTATACATTGAGTTAAATGTATTCAATTTATTTTTAATTTCTTCAATTTCTTCATTTGATATCGAACCTTTATCTGAAATCATGTAATTCAAATGATGTTTTAAATCATGAGCCTTGATATTTATCGACTCTATTGCATCACGGTTAATTTTATATTGCTTTGATTGCTCTTTAATAATGTAATCTAAAACAGTTATTTCATTCTCAATATTTTGCCTACTAATTAAACCAAGCATTAATCCAAGTGCCAATGAACTTGTGATAAAATTATAGGCATATGTTGTATATGTTCCAGCTTGTCCTTCAAGTCCCCAAGGGAACATTGCAAAGCAAGAAACAAAAATATCTAAAACAATAACGATTGTAGCAACTAACACTACTCTTTTTTTGTTATTGATAATTTGAATATTTTTGTTTTTGATAAAATAAAAAATTATTCCGCCAAAGATAATTATCGATGTAATAAAAAATGAGATATATCTTTGCCATTCATAAAAATTATATTTCCCACTAAGTCCAATAACTCCTAAAGTAAAATCTTCTATGCAAGAGCGAACATGATGTGCAGCATATCCTGCAACACCTAAAAAGACATAACTACTTAAATCACCCTTGTAACATACAAATGCTGTAAAGATTACAACAATCATGATAAACAAGTAACTAAAAGAAGAATATAACCACGAAATCCAAAAATTATTGAATCCAACTAATGGGAAAAAATAAACACATAACCCGCCTATAATTAAACTTCCAATTAGTCGCAAAACAAAATAGTTTCTTCTTTTGAGTCTTATGCCAAAGACGTGAGCCATTAAAAAAGTTTCAAAGAAAATCAGTAAGTTTACCAAATTAATCATTCCAGGATAACCTACTAAACGTAATAGTATCATAAAGTCCCTCCTAAAAATCTGGAGAATATTAGATTAAAATCTTTCTTTCTATTTCTAGAAATGTACAACGTCTCACCATTTGTTAAATGGCAATTATATCCATCAATTGACATAACAAAATCTAAATTTAATAGTATTGAATAATTTATTCTAAAGAAACTTTCGCTTTTTAATTTATCTTTTACTTCTTTTAAAGTTCCACGACATGTTATCGTTTTTAAGTTTGTATGATAAACAATATTATGACCAATGACCTCAATGTAAAGTATGTCTTTTGATTTAATAACAATATTATTTTTTAAAACAATATTTATATTTTTGCTTTGCTTATATTGAATGATTTTTATTAAACGCTTCATTTTTTCATTTAAAATGGTGCCTGAAATAGGTTTTAAGATAAAATCAGAAGCGTTAACCGAATAACCATCAATAGCATATTTAGGTGAATTTGAAATAATGACCAACGTAACTTCATTATCTTTTTTTCTAAGTTCTTCACTTGTATCTATACCATTTATTTTAGGTAAATCAATATCCATAAATATCAAATCGTATTGAAATTTGTATGCTTTTAAAAAAGATTCACCATCTGTAAAAACATCTAATTTAACTTCGAGATTATTTTTTTGACAATAAGCACTCCAGACTTCTTTTAAACGATCAGCATCATTTATAGAATCTTCAATTATAGCAATCGGTATTACTTTAAGCGCCATGACATCACCTCACCAAAATATAAGTTTGCTAATAGAATTAAGTTATAATCCAAAAGCTATAATAACACATTATTTTTAAGATTTAATTATGGCTTTACTGATGAATAGCAAAATGAATTTAAAATCTTAAAAAATAACACTCTTTTTTAGCAAATGAATTTTTTAAATAACAAAAAAGTAATAAATACTTTCTAGAGATATCAAAAATCATATTATTGCTTTTTTAAAAGGTATATTAACCATAATTTCTAATATGTTTTAAGTCCAAGAATATAAATTTCTTTTAGAAATTACTGATTAACTCCTTTACAAGAAATAATTTTATATGCGAGTTTTTTAAAATTCAATTTCAAAATATTTGCAATTTTTAGAAGATATTTTATTAAAATATCTTAATTTTGCAAAATATTTTTCTAATTAAAAAAGTGTCACTAATATTTATATCCGTAGTCAAAAAATAATAATTTATTTTATAGCAACAATGTTTTAGTTAAGTAAAAAGATTAAACATTATTAAGATCTTCTTTAAGTAATAATTTTATTTTGAATAACTAACAAAAAGTTTGTAAGAAAATTAAGTTTTAAATTTAACATTTTGTATATACATTTACCAATACAATATTACTAAATAATTCATTAATTAAAGACAAATAAAAAATTATAAATATTTAAAAAGTAGTACTAGTTACACTATCCTTATTGTAATTTAGGTCTCCATAAACTTCCGATGACGAAATCATGAAGGCTTGTGAAATATTTAATGTGCCAATCCTTAAAGAAGGATTATCAAGTGGACAAATACAAAAAATAATAAAAATGAAATTATAAAACGTTGGCTACATTTAAAACAGGTTAAAAGTACGATAACAGTCGTACTTTTTTCAATTTATGTGAGAAAGATGAGAAATAGTTTACATGTAAATCTTTTAATTCTCAAGTACCTCCTTCTTTTTTTAAATAGTTTTAAATTA
>CALWKL010000064.1 GCA_944381255.1 uncultured Clostridia bacterium
GTCCAAAGTCTCCTCAAGAATGTGAGCATTTTGCTTAAAATCAGCTTCATTTTCTTCAAACTTACTTGATTGAGTAACTAATAGGCTAAGAGGAGGTCTAACGTATGGACTAGGTCTCTTGTACACAGTAGTAGGACTGGTAGTTGGCTTGACCTCAGGCATTTCAATTTGTTCAAGTTTTTCTTCTTTCTGCTTAGGTTTTATATTTGAGGCAAATCCATTATTAAAGCCAGCAGGCTTTACCTCATCTATAATTTTATTTATATCATCAAAGGCGTTGTTTGATTTTTCTTCTACCCTATTCATATTCGTGGTTGATTTTAACGGCTCTAGGTGTAAATCAGCAACGAATTGTTCTTGCTTAAATGTAGGAGATGGCGAAACCGATTTTGAAGGGTTGAAGTAAGTATTATCATTCTGTTCAGAAACAAAATGTGAATGCTCTTTTTTACTACCACTTTGCCACATATCTGCATTTTTATTAAAATTAGCAAAGGAATTTTCTTTTGCATTGTTGATATATTCCGACAAAGTCATCGGCTCGGTATTTTCTGCTTGCTCTTCATTTTTGTTAATCAACGAATTATAGTCAGTACCAAATATTTTTTGGGCGAGTTTGTCTGCTAAAGTAGACTGCTCTACTTCTCCACCTGCTAGTACAGGCTTTTTCTCTTTATTTAATACAATACTTTCCTTATCTTCGGCTTGATTTTTTTGTTTTATTTTTTGCTTCTTTACACTTTTAGTAGGACGCTCTACTATTACTTTTTCTGCAGAAGAATGCTGTACAGGATAAGATATAGCACGGGCATTAATTTTATTATAATCTTTTAGTTTTAGATAGTAATCTATCATAAAAGCAATACAAACTACAGCGCAAATACCGAATACTATCAGCGCTCCCGCAAAATTTACTAATGCGCTTATTCCATAAGCGAAAATTCCAGCGAGCACTCCCCCTGGGGTAATTTTTGCAGAATAAACACCTGCTAGATATTCGCCAAAATTAGCAGGGCTTAGGTCGGTAAGCAAAGTCTGCAGTACGCAAAGTAAGATAAAATATAAACCTATCAAAGAAAACAAATAGGTTTTTCTAACGACATATTTTTTACCACGAATCAACAAGACACTCACAACTACGCCGACCAAAAGCAAAGGGTACACAGATACCCCCAAAGCACCTAGCAAAAATGAATGAATAAACGGCAAAAAGTTGGTAGCCACACAAACCAAAAGGAGCAAAGACAATACTAGTAGCGCTATACCCCATTTTGCTGATGGGCGTAATGAACTTTTTTCATCAATATGCCTACTTGTGTATTTCTGCAAAACGAACCTCCATATTTTCTTTTGATTTGATTACTATAACTTATATTATCATTTTTCCCCAAAAAACACAAACAAAACAGTCTACTTTTTATCAATTTGCCAGACATTTACTTAAATTAATGCTATATGCCAAATAATTTTAGAGACTCAAAATTATCTTCTTTTGCTACCAAAGCAACTGTTAGGTATTGATAGTCAAAATATTTTTTGAATGCTTCATTCATTTGCTCCAAAGTTACAGCATTTATTTCGGCAATTTTATCCTGAATATTGTGCTCTTTTTCTGTATAAATAATTGACTCAGCAATTTTTGCGGCTCTAGTAGCAATGGATTGATTAGATAATATAAGAGAACTCTTCGAAATGTTTTTGTAAGTATCCAGTTCTTCTTGGGTAAACCCATCCTTCAACACTTCATCAATCGTTTCTTTAATAAGGGCAAGCACACGATTTGAATTCTTTGCACTAGCAATAAAATATACAGAATTTATACCAAAATCGCCATACAAACTAGGATAAGTAGTTATCACATATACCAAGCCATACATTTCACGAAGTTTAGTAAATAACCTAGAAGTAGTAGTAGATCCTAGAGCAAGTCGAGCTAAATTAAAAGCAGTAATGTCTTCGCTTGACTTATTAATTGCACGAAAATTTAACATACCATACACTTGGTCAGTTTCTTTACTTTGAAAAAGGTAACGTTTCTTGATATCTATATCTAGGCATGGCTTATGGAAAGTAACAGGAGTTGCTTTTTTAAAATTGTCTTTTATTAGATACTTTTTTACCAAAGCATCTACCGTGTCAAAGTCGACATCTCCACAAACACTTACCACTATCCTATCAGGAGTGTACCATTTATTCCTAAAATTAATTAAATCTGCTGTTTCCAATTTTGACACAGATTCTACCGTACCACCTAACACATGGTCGTATCCTGTACCTTGTAGCGATATTATTTGCCCATTAGTCTCAGCTACTCTTTCAAAATCATTGTCATACATCTCCAATTCGCTACAAACCACAGTTTTTTCCTTATCCAACTCTTCTTTTGGATAAGTTGAATTGTATAAGCAATCACTCATTACATCAAACATTGTCTCAATATACTCAGTCAAGCCCTCTGTATGATAACAAGTCCTATCTAAATCGGTAAAGGCATTTATAATTATACCTAATTTATCAAAAGTACTATTAATCTCCTTAGAAGTGCGATGCTCTGTACCTTTAAAAAACATATGTTCTGCCAGATGAGCTATACCTCTGTTTGAATCATCTTCGTTATTTCCGCCTACTAGGCAGTATATTTTTACTGCGACAGCTTGAATACTCTTATCCTGTTCGCATATCAATCTCATTCCACAATCGTATGTCTTTGTAATCATAATTTACTCCTCAGAAAAATATCTTTGATGATTATATCACTATACACTATTATTGACAATCAAATAACAATATTTTCTGATACTGGCACCACGGAAAAATTATTTTCGACACAAAAAGCAAGAATACGAGGTAAAGCTTCCATAGTGTTTAGTGTAGGGTGCATAAGTATGAGGTCTCCCCCAGCCATTCCTTT
>CALWKL010000065.1 GCA_944381255.1 uncultured Clostridia bacterium
TGTAGATTTTTTTTTTTTTTTTTCTACTTTAGTGTACCACTTAAGCCCCCTTTTATCCAAATGATTTTTAGTGATTTTAAAAAAATATCCTTTTATTATCTTCTTGATTTCTAAAAACAAATTTGAATAATATAAATAATTAAATACGATTATTTGCAATTTAATTAACTTAAAATTAATCTAAAATAGTTAAATATAACTAAATAAATAATAAGTTTTCAAAACACAGGTTATTTTTACACAACATTATCCACTAATAAAATAACAACAAATTTTTATAAATATGCAAAATTTGTTTGGAAAAAAGAAGAATAATTGATATAATTAAATTGTATTTTATACTAAGGAGGGAACTATGACTGAAAAGCAAGATGAGAACAACAAGAAAAAAGGGACTAGTAACAAGGGCAAATTTATTGCTTTGGCTGTAATGGGTGTAATTTTGGTAGTCGCTGCAGTTTTATTAATAGTACTATCAGTTCAAGGAAACGAAGCTAAAGCCATTATGCAAATGAGTACTAACCCAAGTGTACAAGTAGTTTTGAACGGCAATGACAAAGTAATAGCAGAGGTAGCATTGAACGAAGACGGCGAGCAGTTGCTTGCAAACGTCTCTTTTATGGGGCTTAGTGCAGATGTAGCCGCTGCAAAATTTGCAGAAGTTTCTGCTGAAATGGGCAAAATTAATTCAGGAGATGCATCAAACACAAACGGTGCTGTAACAGTTAACATTAGTATTTCTGCTGAAAATGCTGAAGATTACAAAAATTTAGCGCAGAAAGCAGAAGACGCAGTAAACAAATATTTTAGTGAAAATGGCGTATTTGCAGGTGCTATAGCAAGCGTGAGTGCTGATATAAAGACAGCCCTCACTACCATGGGAGCAAATGCACAGGACTTCGCAGACAAGACAACTGAGGAACTACTAGACTATGCAAAAACTACTGCAGATGACCTTAAATCAGTAGCTTACGAGTTGCGTGATGATTTAACAACTAAATTTGAAACACTTTACAACACTGTATTAAAAATCGCTGATGAAGCAATGCAAACAGCCAAGGAAGCTCTAGACAATGCTCCTGCAGAAGTAAAAGACACTCTACAGCAGGCATATGATGAAGCACTAAAAGCTTACAATGAGGCTAAAGCTACATTTGACCAACAGTACGAAGAGTTTTTTAAATCAATTCAAGAGCAAAGCAAATCAATATTAGAGCAAATCAAGACATCAGCAAAACAAGCATACGAGACTTCTTCAGCTGCATTTGAAGAAGCTGTAAATGCATTTAAGCAAAAATCAGAGGCTGACCGTGAAGCTTTGCAACAGCAAATAGCTGACTTCCAAGAGTCTCTAAAGACTGCATAAATTTTTGAATAAAAAACGAAAACGACTAGCATTAGTTAGTCGTTTTTTTTATTTTTGATTATTATACTTACCTTTTTAAAACTAATCATCATTTATGCACTTATTCTGCCATGTTCTCTTATTGCATTTTGGACACTTCATATATCTTGTTCTTCCAATATGCATAGACCAAACTACCGATTTGTATGAAGGTATATATTTATAATGGCAGTTATTACATTCATAAAAGCCTGCATCTCGCTCGATTTTTACAGCGAATGCTATGCCAACTACAATAATGGTAACAGCAGCAATCATTAGTACAATTCGCCAAGCTAGTATTTCTACGGCAAAAGATGCGACAAATATCATAAGTAAAGCAGAAATGGTAGATATATACCCTATTACCCACTCAAGTGTCAAAAGATGCTTGGTACTCTGCTCTTGCTTGGACTTTAATTCCATTAAATTTTGCTCCGCTGTATTTTTGTACTCCTCAGTCGACAAGCGCCTACCAGAAAGCAGTTCATTTGCACTAATACCCAAGACTTCACAAAGAGGTAATATAAGGCCAGTATCAGGAAAACCTTTGCCACACTCCCACTTTGATATGGTTTTTTCACTTACACCTAGAATTTCTGCTAACTGGACTTGCGTCAAATGCTTTTCCTTCCTAATCTCAGCAATAAATTTGCTTGTGCTATTCAAATCCATACAGCACCTCCTTACTTTATATTTTAGCATTAAAAATTCGTAAAGAAAACCTACTTATGATAGAGTTTGAGTAAAACCTTATCTACTTTTAGTAGAGTGTAACAAAAATAGCAAAAAAATAAGTAAAAATATTCAATAATTAATAAAATATTTAAATAAAATTACAAGATTAACTATTATTACTGATTTTTAAAGCAAAATATAAATACCATATTTAAAAAATTATGTAGATTTAGATTAAATATTATTTTTACTCATTTTTAACCGAAAAAGAGCAATCCTGCTAACAAGTATTGCTCTCACTAATATTAACTATTTATAAAAATATTATTACCTACAAATATAAAGACCTAACTTGTAGAAGTATCACTACTATCCTCTGCTGTGTTGTCTTTTTCTGTTGGTGCATTTTCGTTTTCTTTTACTTTTGTCAATTCCTCTGACAAAGCCCATAATCTATCTGCGTTTTCGTGATTTACCTGACGACTGTATTTTTGCGCTTTCTCAAACTTGAAGTACAAATCGCTTGGTGCTGGCTCTATGGTAGCTAACATTCCATAAGTTTTGGCTGAGACCGTAGGCTCCACGCCACTTTTCTGTCTCATTCCCCATACAAATTTTACAATACCTTTGGTATTTTTAAGTCCAATTGAGGTATTTACCAAACCTGGATCAATGCCATATGCATGTACCCCCTTGTCGCCAAAACGCTCATTAATTGCATAAGCTAATAGCATATTACAAAGTTTAGATTGCTTATACACTAGCAATGGATTGTAAAATTTTTTGTACATTACATCTTTCCAATGCATTCTTTTCATTTTGTGTGAGCCACTAGAGGTAAATAAAATTCTACCCTTGCTAGCGACCACGCAAGGCATAAGCACTTGTGTAAAAATAAACCCAGCAAGATGATTTACAGCAAACTGCATCTCTATCCCATCGACAGTTGGCGTATAACTGCTACGCACACAACCAGCATTGTTTACAAGGACATCAAGCTTTCCTTCATTATTATCATCAAGATATTTTTTTATTTGCTCGGCTACTTTACGC
>CALWKL010000066.1 GCA_944381255.1 uncultured Clostridia bacterium
ACATTTTTGGCACTATCTCTAGTGGACTTGAGATTTGAAAATCCAGAGAATGGAGATGTGCTTTCCTTCCGTGCCGTGCCAGATACTAAACCTTGGACATATTTTAATCTTGACAAATGGTTCAAAATATAAATAAAGGAGTAAATTAATGAGTAAATCAAAAGGCGTAATCATTACTAGAATTATTGTTGCCGTAATTTTATTAAGTCTGATAGTTTCTTGCGTATATTACTTCATTATTCGTGCAAAAGATGATGCAAAAAATGCAGACAATCCAATCTTTGCTAGTTTAAACTCCTCTTTAAATTCTACTAATTTCCGTACAATTGACAAAAATTTGGGCTCTTTGGAGAGTGGTGAATACTACTCATATGCACAGTCTCAAGGTGGACTAGGATATAAAGAAGCATATTTGTTGTATTATGCTAGCAGAGAAATGCTAGATGCTTATGGCTTTCGATTGATTAGTTCTCATGGAGATTCTAGTGCAGTGAGTCAAAGTATCACAGATGTAGACAATCAAGCAGTAATTTTGATGCGAAGCCAAGAAGTTTACAACACCACTAGAGAGGCTTATGGAGAAAACCCTACTGATGAAGAAAGACAAGCCTTACTTTCCAACTTTAATACAGTTGTGAAAGATTTGGCTAAGTATAGTGAGTGTATGTACAACTTATCAAATGCCGTTTTTAATTATGTAAATAATTCATATTATGAAGGCTTAAATGCTTTTCGTAGTGCTCAGTACCTATATGGTTACTGCCTTGATAAACAAAGTAATTTGTTGAAAGAGGCTGTGCGTATTGACTTTAAAAATGTAAATAGTATTTTGTACCAAGAGTCTCTCTTGATGACTCAAAAATTCGTTGAGGTAAAGAATGCTCATTTTGTAGCACAGACTGAAGATAGCGATGTCGCTGTCGTTATAGATTACTTTTTAGATGAGGCAAATGATAGTTTTGAAGAATTGTTAAATTCAAAGGACAAAGCAAATTTTGTACAACAACTTACTAGTCAAACTGATAAGCAAAAATCTAGTCTTGTACTCATAGTACTCGGCTTGCAAGGGAGGTTAGCATAATGAATAAGAAGATTTTATCTAGCCTATTATGTACCGTGGTGTTGTGCGTGTGCGTGTTTGGTTTTGTCGGTTGTGGTGCAAAGCAATACTCATATAGTGAATTTGTCGAAGGATATCACTCTTTGATAGATACGTATTCAGTTGGGGATACTAGTACTATCAGTATCTTTGATTCTCAGGGTAATGTAGATATAGCGTACCCAAACCAAAAATTACGCGATGCTATATCAAGTAATACTGTAGAAGATTATCGCTTAATGTTTACTAGATTGACAGCTGATGCTAATAGTAATCAAGCATTATTCGAGCCAGCATTCAAGGCAAGCCTTCTGTATATCAATAAATATATAGATAGTGAGACAGTTACCGATGTCCCTCTAGATGTAAGTGATAGGCTTTATGCTAAGCTTGCCGATTTCTCTAGCAAACTTAAGACTTTCAATTTTAACTTGCTAAAATTTGATGTACGTGCGGACAGTTTTGATAAAACAAGTTTGATAGACCAGTCATTTTTGAGTCATTTACTAGATAGTTATTACCAGATGATTTTGTCTAGTTGTGCTCTAACTCTAGACTTTATAGATGTAGCGAATACTTATATATGGACTTCGGTACCAGAGAGTGATACAGGTCGCCTGCCTGCAGGAGTGATAGAGAGATATTACCTTGCAGAACTAACTGAAAGCGTAGATACATATGCAAGATTTAGTTTGGTATCATACTACAATCAAGCATATGTTGTGGGTGGCGAAGAATATTACACTGCTCAAGAGCCAAGTAAAGGCATCAATGCTATGCTTACCACATACGAGGCAAATAAATCTAGTCTAGTAAACTTTGAGAATAGATACAATGCTGGCGAAATGAATAGTCTAGAGCAAAAAGTAGTAGACGCTTATCACGATGCTGTAGAATATGACGCTTTATATAATTCTGCATACCAAGTAGCGAGTATTTCTCTATCACGTGCAGGGAATATGACTCATGATTTAGATGAAGCATATGACCCAAATAGTGCTATGCAAGCACATAAACGCGTGGTTGAAGCTTTCTACTTAGATGAATTTGCTAACAAAGTAAATTTGTTACTTGATATATTGGTAAAAGTTTCTGCAGTTGCTTAATAAATAAAATATCACCGAGTTTTTTCGAGTGATATTTTTTTATTGTTATAAGAAAACCACGGAATAGTCCCGTGGTTCATTGAAGGTTAACCTTTGCTTCCTTCATTCCTTGAGTTATTATATCTTCGTAGTCTACACAAAATCAATAACACAAGGAGTTACAAATGGAAGAAGTAGTAATAGTTTAGCACACACTACTTGGAATTGCAAGTGTCAAATAGTGTTTTTCCTAAATATAGAAGAAAAGTATAATATAGAGAAAAAAGTAATTTTTTGAAAAATAAAAATTTTTTGAAAAAGGGTATTTACAAATTGTTTGTTTTATGCTATACTACCAATGTAGCTAGTTAGACGGTTGAATTCGTTTTCGAATTAGGAAAGTCCGAGCACAGTAGGGCAGGGTGCAAGATAACGTCTTGTGGAGGCGACTCCAAGGATAGTGCAACAGAAATAAACCGCCACGATTTGTCTATTTTTGTGTTTTTTGATATTTATATATCATACCTCCTATTTTTTCACAAAAGTTATTTAAGTGGTAAGGTTGGAAAGGTGATTTAAGAGACCACCGATACTGCGGAGACGTGGTATGCCATGTAAACCCCACCTTGTGCAAGATAAGGGATTGTAGTAGAGTTGCCCGCTCTTATCCCGATGTACATCGCTTGAGCACAATAGCAATGTTGTGCCTAGATAGATGACCGTCCTAGACAGAACTCGGCTTATAGGCTAGTCTATACGAGAGCACGCTTATGCGTGCTTTTTCGTTTTTTATTATTGAAAAAAATAATTATAATAAATTTTTATAGTACATATAGTCTAGGATTTACTGGTTAAAGTGTACCAAACAATCATTATCCTCAAAATTAAAGAGTGGATTTTTTATATATAATAGGTAAGAGCAATTATAAACAAGACTCTTGTAGTCAATAATGATTCTTATGATAACATCAATTATAATCGCAGGTCTGATTACTTGTATATTTTTTTGGTTGGCTGTAAGGCAGAGGCAACCTATAATCAAATCTTATGCGAGATTGAAGAAAGGGTATGCGCCACAATTGAGTCTAGGTGTATTTGTGCTACAAGATGAAAAATTGAGATTAGTCTTTGTAAAAGATTTGTTACTTGGGGTAATGGTAGATGGGAGGCTCGCCACTGTATACTTAAATAGCAAGATAACTAGGTATTCTGTCGGTCAAAACTGTATGAGTATATTTACAAATAATTACAATTTAAATATTACTAAGTGTGGTATTCGAGTAGAGGCAGACAAGCCTTGTGTATTTTCCTTTACTTATACACGGCCAGATTTTATGTATTCAGTGAATAAGCGTAGGGGTAGATTTGTGCTGGGTGGCAGTACTCCCTTTATGATAGACTGTGATGGTTTTACTGATATCAATGTAAAAAAAAAAAAAGGAGAATTTATCTTTTCTGCCACTGTTGAAAGAACAGGTAGATTTAATTTTTCAAAGCAACTAAACACT
>CALWKL010000067.1 GCA_944381255.1 uncultured Clostridia bacterium
TAGAGAGTGGTACGAAAGTGGTTTATTCTTACCTCCCACCCCGCCACCTGGAGTAATAGATGAATTGCTGAATTGAAAACTGCAACCTAGTCTCTCATAATTTCTCGCAGTCAACGCATCGATTATCATCACTACATCTGGCTTGACCACCGACACAGCACCTCGTACCAACTCAACAGTATCTACACCATTTAACCCACTAACCCCAGGAATCAAACACGCCAAATCTCCAAGTCCTTCTCTAATAGCCTCTTGCACATTGTGGGTCGCCCACAGATTTTTTATTACCCCAGCCCCCAGACTATCGGAAACTAAAAAGGCATTGCCTAGCCCTACTGCCAAAAAAGTGCTAGGTTTCTTTCTAAACTCTGCAACATAACTTTGCAAGACTTCTACCAAAATTCGAACAAGATAAACTCTAGCCTTATGGTATGAGTGGATAATAGGGCTTATATTTACCGTGGTGTACCTACCCAAATCTTTTTGGTAAATTCTAGCCTTTTTTATAGAATCAACATTTGCTTCAAAGATTTTTAAACCAAAAACACCTCGTTTGGTAACCTGACCAAATACGCCTTCATCTGCGCTATTTATTATTTGTTCATCAATCATATCACTAAAAATCATTCTAAATACCTCAATTTTTGATTATTTACAAAAAATTGCTAATAACTCTTGCAAAATATAAAAATTTATGCTAATATTGTTCAGTAACAAATTTAACATTAGGAGATTATAAGAGTGGCAAACATTAAATCACAGAAAAAGAGAATCGTTACTAGTGAAGCTGCCCGTTTGGCTAACAAGTCAAAGAAATCTCGTATCGCTACCGAAGTTCGCAAGTTCCGTGAGCAGATCGCTGCCAAGGACTTTGACCAGGCTGATATGACTCTCAAGACTATAGTTAGTTTGATTGACCGCGCTAGACTAGATAATGTATATCACGCTAACACTGCTTCTCGCAAAAAGGCAAACCTTGCTCGCGAGTTGCACACTGCAAAATCAGCGAACTAACTAAAGCCTCCTACTATTGCTTAGGAGGTTTTTTTCATCAAAAAATTAGGAGATAAATATATGAAATTGATATTAAATGCAGATGACTTTGGACTAAGTCCAAGCATTAATAAAGGGATTTTAGAATGCTTCAATGAAGGGCTAATCTCTAGTTCGACAGTTATGATGAATACCCCATATACCGATGAAGCTATCAAAATTATCAAGGACAACAATTTAAAAAATATTGGAATCCACCTAAACCTTACATATGGAAAATCTGTCCTACCTGCTAGCGAAGTACCCAGTCTAGTAGATGACCACGGCGTATTCCATTATGTATGTATGCTAGGATATTACACTCAATACCTAGATGCAAAAAAAGAATTAAAGGCTCAAATCGAAAAATTCCTATCATACGGCCTCAAACCTACTCACCTAGACCATCATCACTACTTCAATGAAATACCTAATATTCTAAAAGCCTATCTAGAGTTAGCACAAGAATACAATTTACCCGTAAGAGCAATGGACGAAAATGCTCGCAACTTAGCCAAGCAAATGGGCGTCAAGACAACAGATGAATTTAGTTTTGCATTCCATGGTAACGGTGTAGACATCAGCACTTTCGATGTACTGCGTAGTTTATTTTGGGATAAAGATTTATCTTTGGAAATACTCACGCATGTAGGATACATTGATGATTATACCAGAGGTCAGACCAATTATATGCAAAGAGAATTGGAAATCAGCGTATTGAGAGAGGCTAAAGAAAAAGGTTACTTTGACAACGTTGAGTTGATAGGCTTCGGCGACTTATAATTAAAAATCAAGTAAAACTAACTTTTAAATCATATTAATTTGATAAGTTTAAATTATTATTTGAATAAAAAAAGACTAGCAATCTAATTACTAGTCTTCTTTTTTTATTACTTCCTAAGGGAAAATAGTAGCCATAGCCACAACTACTGAGCAAAACCCAGCCATTATGGTTACAAATTTACTCCAAAATCGCTTATTCCTAGGACAAATGACTTGAAAACGCATATTATCCTCGCCCTCCTACCTCTTTTGTCACATTTTAGCACAAAAGGGGGAAACTTGACAAACGATTTTGCATATTTATTTATAAACTATATTTTCTGGCATCAAATATCCAAAAAGTTCATTTTGCAAACTTACCGAACCATCTACCTTGCTAGGATAAGTGAAAGCCTTGTTTTGTCTACTACACTTTATGATGACAGAATGCTCCCCTGGATAACGGGACAATATCTCAAATACTGCATTCTTCAATTCTTCATCAGTCAAATCAAACTTTAGATAGAGTTTTTCACGGACAATTGGCTCTTCCTCTTGTAGAGCAACAGGAGCGCTTACTACCGGCTCATCTGATTTCCACGCTATGATAGTCTCAGGAAGTACTGTAGGCTTCTCCCCATCACGAATGCTTATTTGCCCAATAATAGTTACCATATTATCAACATACAGTAAATTCTTGTACTGCTCGTACACTTTTGGGAAAGCGAGTATCTCAAAAGTACCATACAAATCTTCGATAGTTACAATAGCCATTTCCTTGTTACCATTTTTGGTATTTGTGCGTTTTACATTGGTAATTATTCCACCACATTTGATGTGTTTACCATCTTCGATACCTTCGTAAATAGTGGTAGACTCCTCATCATCTTCACTCTGTACAACCATAGGTATTAGCATATTACTATTGAAATTAAACTCCTGGTACTTGTGTCTAAACTGGTCTAGTATATGACCGCTTACATACACACCTAAGACTTGCTTTTCATACTTCAATCTCTGCTGTTCGTTGTACTCTGGTATATTAGGATATTCGACAGTATTTAACGTCCTATCATCTTTTAACAAATTATCAAAAAGGCTCATCTGTCCGCTACTCTTTGATCTACTATCACTCGCCACACGGGCTACAATAGCATCATAAACAGCAATCATTTGACTGCGAGGTACTCCAAAGCAATCGAACGCTCCTGACCAAATCATTGATTCCAAAAATCTCTTGTTATGTGCTTGACCACCCATACGAGATATAAAGTCTTGCAAGTCGGTAAAATCTCCATGTGCCTCACGCTCGCGCACCAAATCTTCCACAAGCGCAACACCTACATTTTTTATACCACCTAATCCGTAGCGAATAGTATTGTCATCTTCTACTTTAAAGTAAGCTTCACTTTTGTTAACATCTGGTGGCAAAATTTTTATATCGTGTGCACGCGCTAACTCCATATAGTGAGTCAACTCATCACTTTTTGTAATTCGATTGTTTATAATTGCAGTATAAAACTCGATTTTGTGATATCGCTTCATATATGCGGTTTGATAAGTTATGAAGGCATATGCTGCAGCGTGCGCTTTGTTAAAAGCATAACTACCGAATTTTTCCATTTGCTTCCATAGCGCTTCAGCGTCCTCTAATTTCATACCACGCTTTAGGACACCCTCGATAGATTTTTTACCCTCAGGGTCCTCCCAGCCGTATATAAAGCGTTGCTTCTCTACTGGCAATTTGTCTGCCAATTTTTTACCCATTATTTTTCGCACACCGTCAGCCTGTCCCATGGTATAACCTGCTAGCACCTGACAGAGTTTCATTACCTGCTCTTGATATACCATTACACCGTAAGTTACATCTAGCACTTCCTTCATCTTTTCCGAAGGATATACAATAGTTTCAGGATTTTTTCTGTTCTTTATATATGTAGGGATCTCGTCCATAGGGCCAGGTCGATACATTGCGAGTATAACTATAATTTCCTCTAGGTTGACTGGTTTCATTTCCTTTGCAAAGTTTGAAATACCACCACTTTCCAACTGAAAAACGCCATCATTATCACCAGAACCAATGAGTTTGTATACTTCAGGGTCGCTGTAACTAAAATCTCGTGAATAAAAGTCAATTACTTCCCCTGTACGCGCTTTTATAATCTTTTGCATTAGGTCAATATCAGTAAGAGTAATCAGTCCCAAAAAGTCCATCTTCAATAGTCCCAAATGCTCTGTCTCATTCTTGTCATACTGAGTAGTTACCATATCACCATTTTTTGCCATTGGTACATGGTCTGATATGTCATCACAGCAAATTACCACACCAGCGGCATGGATACTAGTGTTCCTCGGCATATTCTCCAATTTAATTGCAGTGTCTACTATTTTTTGTACAAGCAAATCGCTGTCATACATAGCCTTCAATTCAGGCACTACATGCACAGCATCTTCTGGCTTTTTGCTAATACCAAATAACTTTTCTATTGCAGGAGATTTTGGCATCTTGGTTGGGAAAAGTTTTGTCATTTTATCTACTTCGTTATACGGCATCTTTAGTACTCGTGCTACATCTTTGATTGCCGCTTTTGCTGCCATTGTACCGAAAGTAATTATCTGACTAACATTTGGCTCCCCATACTTCCCTATTACATAATCAATGACCATCTCTCTCTTTACCGGGCAAAAGTCAATATCAAAGTCTGGAGGGCTAACACGCTCTGGGTTCAAAAACCTCTCAAACCAAAGGTCATATTTTAGTGGGTCTAGCAAAGTTATACCTATAGCATAAGCCAAGATACTAGCAGCACCACTACCACGCCCTGGACCTACAGGCACACCATGTTCCCTTGACCAGTTAATGAAATCCCATACTACAAGATAGTAATCTACATACCCACTCTTTATTAGAGTGTTCATCTCAAATTCTGCACGTTCTTGAATCTTAGGGGTTATCTCACCATAGCGCTTTATCAAACCTTCATTTACTATTTTCCAAAGGTAATCAGTATTATTCATACCATCTGGAGCAGTAAACTTAGGATAGAATTGGCTCTTAAAGTCTAGTGTTACATCACACTTTTCTGCTACTTCTAGCGTATTTGCAATACTCTCCGGGTGGGCACTAAATACAGCTGACATCTCGGCTTCGGTCTTTAGATAAAATTGGTCGCCGTCCATTCGCATACGGTCCGGGTCATCAATAGTCTTACCTGT
>CALWKL010000068.1 GCA_944381255.1 uncultured Clostridia bacterium
AGCCAATTTGCTTCTTTACAGTGAGGATAGCACTATTGTACAAAGGGCGCTTTACACAATACTCCACTGTCATATACCTACTAGGACTTCCCTCACGCTCTAGCATAAATAATTGCCAACGGTCGCGAAATCTACGAGGTAACCCTCTCATCTTCTTGTGAAATTCTACCAAATTGGAGTCGTTGATTTTGGGATTTTCTTTTAAATATTTATTAATTTTGCGCATTTGCCTCATCGCTCTGCTCTCATAACACCATATAAGACGAATGATTGCCGCTACGAAAAAAGCTGCAAGTATACCCACAAAAATGAATAGAATGATGTCAAGGTTCAATCCTCCTACGATACCTTGAAAAAACTCAATCATTGAGCCTACTGCATCATCAGCGCCTAAAAATGAAATCATAATAAACTCCTATTTTTCACAAAGTTTGTCTATCTTTGTATAATCATTATACAAAACGAGATTAATCATTGTCAATTAATATTAAGCGTTCTTGCAAAAAAAAGTAAAGAAATTTTTGAGTAACGCTACGCCCAAAAGCACCCTTTACAGCCTCAGCATAACATTGCAATTGAGTATAATAGTGTTTTGCTGTAGCATCCAAATCTTGAGCATTGCTTGTTTTGTAATCAATAATGATAATTTCATCATTTTTTACTGCGATGAGGTCTATCACACCTTCTACTATTACTTCATCAGTTACCGAGGTATCCAAGATTACATTCAATGGCACTTTCATTATAAAATGCTGTTCTCTATATAGTGTTGCATCTTGAATAATTGGTCGTAAATTTTGCACTGCTCGTAATATTTTGCCACAATCTACCATTTCTAATTCATCTTTATTTAGAATTTTACTTAAAAATTCACGTATCTCAAGTTCGGTATCCAAATTGAAGTCTATATATTGCATTGCCTTGTGAAAAGCGATACCAGTGGCAGTATCTACTCTACCATCTTTGGATTCATCTACCAAGATACCATTTTCCAAATCAAAAGTTATACCATTATTTGCTATTGCTAATCTATTTAGTGCTGTAACCGAATTTTTTAGTCGTGTACCAATATTTTGTTGATATGGATATACATATTGTTGGTTTTTGCGTAATAAGTCAACAAAATCAGCATCTACCTTGCAACTATTCTCTTCCACACTACCAGTATTTACCTCATCTACTACACTTTCTGCAGGAAGTAATGAATATTCAATCATATTATCACTAGTCAATTCTTGAGTTAATTTTTTTAGACTGCGCAACTTATCCAAATCTTCATTTTGCACGCTAGAAAGTATTAGGCTAAGGTCATTCTGCACATTTTTTAGAGCATAAGCAGTAGCAAAACTTTTGAATTTTTCCATATTGAGAGCACCCGAGATGTATAGATGATTTTTTGCACGAGTCATCGCTACATATAGTAGTCTCTCTCTTTCTGCCAAATCTTTGTCTTTTGTAGCCAATCGCACAGCGCTGTGCAAGATAGTTTTTCTCTTGGTGCGTGTAGTATTGTCATAAGTAAACATACCCATACCCAATTCAGAATTAAGCAAAAAGTCTCCACGCTTGTCCTCAGTGTTGTATTGATGTCCACAATCTACCATAAATACTATAGGATACTCTAGCCCTTTACTCTGATGCATAGTGGCAAAACCTATCACACTTGCACCAGCATTTGGCTCTTTGCTTACATCAATCTCGCCATTATTTTCTTCTACATTTTCTAGATATTCTACCAAATCAAAGTTGTATTTTTTGCCCAAGAAACTATTTACATACCCATTTACTCGAGCCACGCGCTCGGCTCCATCTTCCATAAAACCTATCTTATATAGGTAATCTGTCTTTTTAATAAATTTATTTAAAGTATCAAATATAGAGCCATTTATGAGATTTTTTCTACCTTCTTCAATTAATTGCAGGCAAAAGTCAATCTTTTGCTTTACCTCATCGTCTTGTGAATAATTAGACACGCACTCCCAGAAGGTATCGCATTGTGGACTAAATAGTCGAATATTTGCTAACTCTTCCTCATCTACCCCAACGACAGGCGACACAAGCAGTGCAGTAAGCGCTATATCGTCAGTCCTGTCGTATATAAGTTTTAAATAATCGAGCAATATCTGCACTTCGTATTCATCTATGACACTATCTCCACTCAAAGGTGCCATAGGTAGCCCTAGATTAGATAATTCTTCTAGAATTTTAGGCACTCCTCCAGTACGAGAACGCGCTAGAATGGTAATATCTCCAAACTCAATATCACGGAAGCAACGCTTCTTGGCATCATAAATCTGCTTTTGTTGAGTCAATAATTGCATTATCTTATTAAAAATAGCGTACGCTTCGGCTCTAGCATAACTCTTCTCCAAATCTTCTTTTAATGGAGCAGTACTTACCTTATAGACCTCGGTAGGTACATTTTTTTCTACCTCATCTTTGGTCTTATTTATAATCATAACTTCTACTATCGGTAGCCCATTGCTAACTGGCAAATATTTAGCTCCCGAACGCATTGCGTGGTCTGGCAAATAATCAATACCAGCAAAATCTTTGGTCATAAGCACACCAAAGACAAAATTTACATAATCAAGTATCCTTTGGTCGCTTCGATAATTCTCATTTAATGGTATAGCGATAGCACTATCATTACTCTCTTGTCCAAAGCTATAAAGTTTGTCTAGGAAAATTTGAGGATTGGTATTGCGAAAACCATAAATACTTTGCTTTACATCACCTACGAGAAAAATATCACGACTTTTATGTATTAGACTAAGAATTCCCTCTTGAATATCATTTACATCTTGATACTCATCGACATAGATTTGCTTATATCTTTCTCTAATTTCTCGACCGACCACTGGGTCTTTTAGAATTTGATAAGCATATTTTTCCAAATCAGAAAAGTCCATAAGATTATGCTCTTTCTTTAGGTTAGAAAAACTTTCTCTAAATTTCTCCACCAGCATAAACATCGCATTTACGATTTGTTGGCTACCCATTAGGTCTGTCTTTAACTTCTCAATATCGCTTGTAATATAATTTGCTTTTACCGCATTTAAACCTGTTGCAAAAGCCTTCTTTGCCTCGCTAATTTGAGTTTTCATCTCATCATCTTCGGGCGAAATCGATGTCCTAGGTAGAGCACGCATGGAAATAGCAAATACTAGCCTATGATTTTGATAAAAGTCATTTTGGCTATTTACACCTCGTAAAATGCTCAGATATTCGTCTAACACTTCTACTAGTCGAGTTAACCCACTATGGATACATTGATTTTTTAAATCGGTAAACACTCGCTCGAAGTGCTGGAACAATTCAACCGTACTTTTATTAATAATGCTAGCAAATTTGTTATGATTTAAATCTGCATTGTAAGCGCTATTGACTTTCGCCTTAAATTGCTCTATGTCGGGCTGATTGTTCAAAAATTCATAGATTTTAAAAACATAATTATGTATTTTGTCATAGCCACGCTTATCATCAAAAGTATTGGCTAGCAGTTTAAACTGTGGATTGTCCTCTGCTATCAATTTCTCTATCACACTATTGATAGCGCGAGTACGCAAAATACTCGCTTCACTTTCCTCACAAATTGCACATGAAGGATCCAAATCTAATACATAAAAATATTTTTGAATTAAATTTTGGCAAAATTTGTGCAAAGTGCATATGTCGCTCTGCCCTATTAGGTCAGCTTGCGTGTGTAGATAACTCTTTTGCTCTTCATCTAGTGTTGGGTCTGCTAACAGTTCGTTTATCTTATTAGCGAGTTTTACACGCATTTCACTCGCTGCAGCATTGGTATAGGTTACCACCAAAAGTTCATCTACGCTTACCTTATGAGATATTATATTCTCTGCTATCCTCTCTATCATTACAAAAGTTTTACCACAACCAGCACCAGCAGATACCAAAATGTCAGTATCTGTAGTAAAAACAGCACGACTTTGGTTTGGGTTGAATTTACCTTTATCCTTTTGCTTATCTTGCTCCATTATTCCTCCTCAAATTCAAACACTTTGGCACTCTCGACACTCCAGTCCTCACTGCGTTCGCAATCTTTGGTTGTAACTCCACTACCACAAATTTCACGATACTTACAGTACTCACAAGATTTAGATAGATGCGCTGGCGCTATCACCCCATTAGCAATATCATTTATAGCGCCCTCCAATACATCTTTTGCATATTTTAATAAATAGCCAAATGTTTTTTCATCTGCTTTGACTTTATTAGACATTACAATTTTGTCATTTGCGACATTTTCCTTTGAAGTACTCAGACCTATGCGGACAATATCGCTCTTTGGGTGCTCTAGGCTTAGCTGGTCATCTTGACAAAGTATATCCACAGCATCATCTAGTGGTACACCACTCATACAATAAGAAGAATATTTGCTCTCTACATCGCCCTCAGAATACTCATTGTGCACAGGCAAATAAAATGCGCCACCCGGTTGCATTTTTAGATATTCCAAAATAACTGCTAAGTAGTAAAACAACTGAATTTTTTTACCCATATAAAAATTTAGCAATTTAAAATCTGCGCTATTTTTACTAGTCTTGTAATCTACTATTCTCAGGCGATTGCCACAAATATCTGCTCGGTCAATTTTACCATTAATTTTGATTGTTTTGCCAGTGTTAATTATCGCTATCGTAGGCACTGGTACAAAGCCATCTGTACCAAACTTTGCCTCTACATAGCAAACCTTGTACTTAGAATGAGACAATTGATAATTCACTGCACCACAGGCACGCACTGCCTCTGTATATAGAGCCTCTAGTCTAGCTTGATTTTTCCCTCCAAGGACTAGATGAGCAAACTGTGGACTCTTTAGCACATTATCAAAAATTTCTCGCACTATTTTTTCAATCGAAGCTTCATCTTGTATGCCTTTGTTCTTTAGCAAAATACCGAATTTTTCTAGTACCCCATGCAGAATATTACCAGTATCCAGTGCTTCAATATGCGAAGATTTTTTCTCTTTTAACTTAATCCCATAGTTCAAAAAGTGTGCATAAGGGCAATCAAAAAACTTTTCGATTTGTGTTACCCCAGCCTTGCCTTGTGCAAAGAATAATTCATTAGCCCTAGTAAGTCTAGGTACAGTAGTACGGATAGTACGCCATTGCTCCAACTTGGCTAATATATTAGGCTCATTTTCCTCTATGCAAGTTGCTAATGCTTTAGTTATACCATCTTTTTGACCGTTACCAATGCGTTCAATATACCCACGTAACATTGTGTCTTTATTGACATACAGAGTAGCCAAGCGATTGTGCCTACCTCCAAAAGCATTATCATCTGTTAAGTAATAATTCAAATTAATAATAGGCAATTTAGCATCATTGTAAATAAATATTTTTTGTAGCGCTCCCACTACATTAGCAGGCACAGATTCCCCATCAGCCGAATTTCTAGGATAAGTTATTATTAGCCCTTTTTCAAAGTGCCCCAATCGTTCAATCATATTGAGCCGACTCAATGCGTTAATTTCTCGCACAAGAGGAGTTATACAGACACTAACCTCACTTAATTCTACCTTATCGTTATCTGAGATAAGTTCTACATCGCCAACACTTCTAGGCAAATTACCTTCTATAGCCCCTACTAAGTATAGATACTCCACTGACCCAAATACCGATTTTTCGTAATCTCCCACGCATACACAGTCTACACTACGAGGTAATGGCGCTATGCTAACACTAGATATACAATTTTGCCAAATTTTTTTGAATTCAGCAATACTAACCGACATATTACCCGTTACATTTACTATACTATCTAAAGCCTCGATAAGTTTTGTATAAGATTGCCTTGCAATATTTGCTCTCTCAAGGTCGCCTTGAATAGTAGCAGTAGAAGCTAAATTTTCTAATTGCTCCTCAACTTGAAGAATATCAAACATATCCTTTAAATTACTCACATACTCATTAAGCGTATGGGCAGTGTGCATTTTGTCCATAAAATCAAAAATTGGTTTTAATAAGCCCTCATTCAATTTCAAGTAACAATCAAAATCTTTATCCTCACAATTAGGCTTTTGGACAGTACGCAAAGTCTCTTTGGTCAGTCCGTAATGTGTGGTTACGTTTTTGTACAATTCTCTATCTTCATTGGAGATTGAAACAAGAGCATTATTTAATACTCGATACACAGCGCTTACTTCCATATCAGATGTTACAAGGTCTAGCAACGCTTGTACCAATTTCCCTGCTTCAGTGTTCTCAAAAGCAAATTTTGTGTCAATCCAAAAAGATAGACCAAAGTCTTCAAAAATCTTTTTAATCATTGGCGCATAAGTTTCAATATCTGTTACGCCGATAGCAAAATCACGGTATCTTGCCCCAGCCTTTATCTTTTGCAAAATATCTAGCGCCACCCATTCAATTTCCAGTCTAGGGTTGCCCGCTTCATAAATTCTAATAGTATCAGAATTTTCAAGTCTATACACACTATTCTGCACTGCTAACAGATTGTTTAGAATGTGTTTTGGCACCTCACTGCAATCATTAGCACAATTCTTTATATTTAAAGTAGTGCCTAGATTAGAAGCAATATTTTTTAGATTCTCTAGGATTGAATTAGAATAAAGTTCAGCATTAGGTTGCCCATCTTCTGCAGAAAGTACACCTATTGATACAGAATTTGCTTGCAATACAAAACTTTGAATAATTGAATATTCAATTAAATCAAAATTGTCAAACATACAAAAATGTACATCACAGTTAGAATATTTACCCTGCTCTATAGCACTAGCCAACTTTTGTTTAAATCCTTGCATATCCACCGATGACTTAGCCTTTAGTTCATCTAAGTAATAGCGGTATATAAGAGTAATATCTGTAAGTTTTGCTTTTAGTGAAACATTTTTCACCTTTTTACAAGCCTTGTCCAAATCAGCAGGGCTTACATTGCATGCTTCCAAAGTATTGATAGTGCGAGCAAGTTGACTAGCAAAGGCAACTGACTTTAGAGTATCTACAAAGCACACCAACTCATCGCTATGCTTAAAAACCAAGTCTTCAATAATTAAAGTCTCATCTAACATAGATATAGGCTTAAAATCTGGCATAAGTTGACTAGCTAATTTGTCAAGGCTCATTATATCTATACCAATAGTAGCCTGCAAAGAAAGCCTATCTAATATTAATTTTGTTAGGAATAGATTATATTGCATAGGCACTATTACCAATTGTCTTTTGCCTTCCTTCAAGCCCAAGCCAATACCATCTATTTGAGTCTTTAAAATATCCAAAAAATTATTAGACAATACTGCAGAAAATTTCATTTGTACACTCCCAAAGTAATCAGCCTATTATAACACAAAAATAAATTTTTGAGTAGTTAATTTTAAAACTTTTTTCACCCAAATTTTGCTTAGATTTGTACACAAATTTTACCAAGACAAGATATCGTTTAGAATAAATATTTATAAAAAATAAAGCAAAACATTCTAAGTATTTATCTACCAAATCTATATCTACAAAATCTATAAATAAAAATAGAGTATATAACTAACTTCTATAACTAACAGCTCCTAATTTTTAACAAACAAAAAAGGTCTAGTCGACCTTATAAATTAAAATCAATTTTAAATTTTATTAAAACTTAGCCCAAATTACTACAAATTCTTAAGTATTATGCATAGTATTATGCAAAGCATAGTATTGCATAATTTGGCTATTTATATCATTTTTTGTAACTTCTTTCCTGCTTTTCTATTAACTCACTAACGAAATTTTTTAATTTTTTCATTTGATTTGACTCAGCTAATTCTTGGAGTTTGATGTAATTATTACTGTTTTCTAACATATTGTTATCAATCATAGACTTATATTTATTTATTTGTAAATTTAATGATTTATTTTGCTCTCTCAATTCGCGTATCAATACTTCCTTTCTCTTTAAGTCTATAGCAGTTTCCTGAAGTTTACTATTAGCCATCTTCATTTCAAAATTTTGGCGCATTTCCAACTCCTCTTCTGCAGAGCGTTTCACTAGACGCACAAGCCCCCAAAATAATGATTGTATTTCCTTTTCGGTTATAATATTTTGACTAGCGGTAAGATTTAATTTTATTATATTTTTATTGTTGATTTTCCTACAGACCTTACCTTCTCTTTCAAGTTCAGCACGAATACTTGTAACCAAATTATTGTTTTGCTTTATTAAGTTTCGATATTTGTTTTGCAATCGTATAGCTTGCTTTACATCTCCATTACTTAGTTCAAAACAAGTATTCCTTACACTTTTACCATTATCCACTAATAAAGTTCTAAGAATATTTTCTTCTTCCTCTTTTTCAAAATGACTTACGCTAGGAAGCTCCACTTTATTAGCTTTCAACAAGTCCGCAATATCGTCATTTTGACTTGCTAGATTAATTAGCCTATAGAAAAAATTCCTAACGCTATAAGTCTTTCTACCACTGCTCTTAGCATATTTTTCAAAGCCATTTACCATATTACCGCTATCATTATTTTTTATTACTGATACCAAATCAGCAATTTCTTGTATTGTCCAACCTAAAATTTTTACTTCCATAATTACCTCTTGTTTTGTAATTTTTGCCAAATATTATGATTTTAATCAAAAAAAGTAATAAAAAATATATAAACAAAATAAACTACACAGAGGTATTTTTATGTCTAATACAATTTTGCATTTATCTAGCATTATGCCGACAGCTTTTTGTATCAATGGAGAACAGATTGGCTGTGTAGATAACCCGTGTGAGTACTTGTCAGTTTCGGTATCTAGCGAAGATTTTATACTATATATCAATCCTCTAGAGCAGATTAGCAAGTACTCATGTTCGCTAAGCTATTATGTTAAAATAAGTTGTCGCACTCCTAAACCTATAGCCTACAATGACCTAATCACTATTACCGACTATGGACACAATCATTTTGTAATATGCGCAAAACCTCTGCTAGTGCCTAGACTTATTGAGCACAAACACTGCACCGATATTTATGAAGATTGTAGAGCCTCTTATATTGGTAATAATATCTATTTAACTAATAACACCTATGCATTCAGCTTTGTTTCTATAGAGCCACTAGTAAATTTGAAGTTATCTAAGAATGCCCCATATATTAATTTATTAGCAAAAACTGTATCAAACAAAGACTATTTGATGTTATTTAATTCAAAACTCCGACTTCTCTTTGACTGTACTGCTGACAAAATAGAGATTGTCGATAACCATATAATTTCTCTTACCAATGTAAACGATATAGCTAGACATGGCTTGGTAAAAGATTATGAAATAAAGGACGGAATAGTAGCGCTTTCAAAAAGTTATACAGTTTATACACAAAACACCCCTACCACACCTGCAAACTTATACGCTATCCCCTATGCTTTCCTTGAGGCTATCGCAATTAAAAATTTTTCATTAGCAAGGACATATCTGCACCCCAACCTAGCACAAGTTTTATCAGATGAAGCTATTAGCCAATTTTTTGGAAATTTCGTAGAAGCGACCCCTACTATAGAAGAGCCAAAGAATGTGCTTGCTCTTGTATACGAGGGAAATCCTAGATTTGTAAAGAAGTTTCATTTTGACCTAAGCGACAATAGAATTATAAATATTGATACTTTTGAATAAATTGTTGCAAATAGTGATAACTTATTGTATAATATAATCATCAACCACTAAACAAAGGGGTAACAATGGACGCATTTTTATTATATTGGATACTGGGTATTATATTGGTGCCTGGTATCATATTCGCAATATATACTCAGACCAAGATAAACTCCACCTATCGTGAGTACAAGCATCAACCAGCCAGCACAGACAAGACTGCTGACCAAATCGCTCGTGAAATACTAGATAAGAACGAACTCCAAGATATAGTAATAGAGCATACTCCTGGGGAATTGACAGACCACTACGACCCAGGCAATAGCCGTATAAGATTAAGTGAAGGAGTATACGGCAGTAATTCTGTCGCAGCGATTGGTATAGCCGCTCACGAAGTCGGACATGCCATTCAACGTAAAGAAGGTCATTTTGCATCTAAATTGCGCACTTTATTAGTGCCTATAGTAAATTTTAGTTCAGTTATTTTGTGGCCTTTGGTACTAGTCGGGCTATTATTCAATATATTTGGTAGTGTAGATTCTATAGTCGGTACAGTATTTATATGGTGTGGTATTGCATTCTTCGGAATATCAATGTTATTTAGTTTAGTTACATTGCCTACAGAATTAGATGCTAGCAAACGAGCTATAGAGCAATTGACAGAAGGCGGCTTCTTGACTAATGAAGTTGAAATCGAGCAAACCAAAGAAGTACTACGTGCGGCAGCACTTACTTATGTCGCTTCTCTAGTCGTCTCAGTACTAAACTTTGTCCGTTTCTTAGTAACTATACTTGCTTTAAGAAATGAATAATTATTGCTTTTTGTGTATATAATGTAGAATAAAAAGGAATTACAACTACAGGTAATTCCTTTTCTTTATAGTTTAGAATAACAAATTTAAATCTAATCTTATTATTAAATTATTTAACTGTTATATATTCATTTCCTATTACAAAACGTGTCTGCCATATAAGATTAATCTGCCCTAAGTAATTCATTGGTAAATATGCTAGCGTTTCATCGGTATCGCTACTAAGTTTTAACAACTCAAAAAGCGTATTGACGCAATATTCATTATCATCGCCCTCCAAAGAATTTACAAGAATACTAACTGACTTAACAGGATTAGCTAATGTAATATCAAGAGAAGCTTCCACTGTCATAAACATTTGAGATGGCACATTTTTAAAATTTATCATACTTTTTAATTGAGATAAATTCACTTCATATACTATCTTATAATCAATGCAATTTTGCGATAATGTCCAGGCAATGCGGTTGATACCTAAAGCCCCTATAAGTGCTCCTTCTCCTTCACTAGAAAACGCATATAATCTGTTAAGTTGTGTACATAGATTAGCTAAATCGTATTTGTCAAGATTTAAATCAGAAGTAAGCCTAGTGGCACTTGATGCAAATATCTCATAGTCAATATTGCCGTTACCATCACATATATTAGGACTATTGGTACAATTACGCAATTTCTCCCCGAAATCGGCTCTATAGCGACTCACTTGATCGGTAAATTGTGTTGTATCAAAATTTTGATTTAGCAATGCTTCAAAACGCTCATCATATTCTGTATTATCATTATTTAAAAATAATAAAAGCAAAGCCGCTCCTACTATCAGTATAAACACAAAAAGAGCAAATAGCGATTGTTTAAAACAGCCTTTTTTTGTCTTTTTCTTTTTATCCATACCATACCTTAACTTTAAATTTATAATCTACTTACCGACCTACACTCAAAGGTAACCATTAAAATATTATTTAAGTAGTTCCACTTTATCACAATTTAAATAATTAGAACTACTTACGAAAAATAATTGATTACATAGATATTATACCATAAAATGCTTAAGAGTCAACATTAAATAATAGTACATTATATCATTTTTATCTTCATAGTTATTAATAATCCAACACAACTAAAAATTAAATTTAGAAATACAAAGTCAACTTAATTTATCATATTTTAATTATAGAGATTAAAAATAAAAAAATCGGCAAAATGTTGCCGAAATTTTGGTGCGCCATAAGAGGCTCGAACTCCTAACCTTTGGTTCCGTAGACCAACGCTCTATCCAATTGAGCTAATGGCGCAAATGTACCATAAGAATGAATCTTAACAGTACATTTGATATTGTAACATAAAAATACAAATAAGTCAATAAGTTTAATCATTTTTTAAGCAAAAATATAAGAGATTAGCAAAATAACTAATCTCTTATTTAATTTCATTATTGATTAATACATAAATAAGTCTAAATTAAATTTTAAATAATTTACTTTTGAGTCCTATTAGAATGGCCATAACTTGCCGATTGCATCAGCGGCGGCATTAATCGCTCCACCAACGGCATCTGCTACTTTATCAATTGTATCGGTTACAGCAGCAGCAACATCACCTGCTGCATTAATTGCACCACCTACGACGCCTCCTATTTGACCAGCAATTTCCATAGTTCCTTCAAATGCTTGGTTACCACTACCACCACTTTCACTACCAGTAATAAAGCCTATAGTACCATCAATAATTTTATCAAGAGGGCTCTTACCACTATCAGTACTGGTGTCAGGCTTTGGAGTACTGCCTGGCGGAGTAACTACAGTCGTACCTCCACCACTTCCTCCAGAAGAACCACCGCCAGAAGAACCACCACCACTGCTACCTCCTATGTAAGTTCTACTAGAAGAAGTAATATATTCTTCATAGTGGTCATTAATCACACTAGGCCTAATAGATTCACTTACAGTAGGTGTAACGAACGCAGCAGAGAAGCCACTCTTACAACTAATAGTAACTGTGAAGTTTGCATAGTTAGGGTTATTCTGTAATGAAATGTATCCTAGAGTTGAGAAGCTTGATGAACTACCATTGTTGGTAAATTCACTCTTTGTACAGCTACTTTCATCACTCTTTTTCTCCCAACCATAATCCCAACGTCCGTATACGGTAGAACCATCTGTCTGTGTAAATTTAGCACTCAGCGAAATCACATATCTATAGTAAGCTGTTACATACTTATCAGTATATCTGTAATTTCCGCTACGGTATGTACGAGTACCAGCAGTACCACCGCTACTTGATGTTGAATAACTTAACTTTACAGTAGGGCTATAACTCTTTGGCACACGGAAATAAACGGTTTGAGCTATATATGCTCCCTTTGGCCAAAGGTTATATTCTGCATCAGCGGCACTTTGCTGTGGATAGAAGTAGAAGGTATTATATCCAGCCTGCAAGTTGCCTTGCTTACTACTTGTAACATAACCATTATTTACCAAATTCCTTGCCTCATCAGAGCTAAAGCTTTGTGTACTGAAGCAATCTGCTCCACTACGGCTGAATGACCAATTAACATCGAAGTTATATGTATCTCCACTTGTTGTCCTAGTTAGAGTCCTTTGTGCAGACACAATAGACGCACTAGTATTTAAAATCTTTTGAGACAATCCTACTTGCATACCAGTAATAGTAAGATTTTGAGTAGTTTGTGCACTCAATGTTACATAATCATTATAATCAGAACTATCGTTAGACTTGCGAGATTGCACTGCGCTAACAGTAATTTGATTAGGACTGATTTGCCTATAGAATTCAAATACTATCTCAGTAGTTTCGCTAGAATTTACTACATTCGCTACATTTGGAGCACCAAGCGCTATCCTAAAGGTATACCTATTACCAATTACATTTGGATTATTTACATATTCCGAAGTAATAAATTGTGTAATAGCCGGGATATAACGATCTACAGTTACAGATTGCGTAATATCTACTAGTTTTGGATTTGCCTCAGTACCTGTACCATTGGTATAAGTAAATCTAGCCTCAGTAGCGGCAGCATTGTATCCACGAGAAACACTTGATACTACCTCTATATTGTCAGATTCAAATGGTGCTACAGTACCATTAGCTATATCCACAACCATATTGATACTTACGTTAGAAATGTCGTTTACCAACTGCAGCTTTGGTGTATATATTTGCTCTTTGCTGTCAAAACCACGAGTTATGTAATTCTGTGTCATTGTCGCATCAGCTACTGCTAGTATATTTATCTTCCATTCTGAGCCTAGTAGCCACTGGTTCTTGTCTGCTGTATTCTCAGAATCGCTAAACATATTTTGTCCTAAGATATTAGACAAGTTTCCAGTATTTGTCTGCCCTGCACTTGCTGTAGCACTCCATTGTGCTGCACTTGGCTGTAATCCACCATATGCTTGCAAGGTCTCGTATGAATATACAAGTTCTTGCCCATCGCCATTATCACGAGTTAGGTAAAGTCTATATACTGGCGTACTAGCATCTGTCTTGTAGTTTAT